>DAIRFU010000040.1:12698-14634 GCA_036794935.1 Kofleriaceae bacterium
GCGGGAAGAGCTTCTTGATCTCGGCGGGCTTGTCCGCTCCGTTCGACGCGGTGGTCGCGGCTGCGGCGGCATCTTCGGCTCGGACCTCGGGGCCGACATCGAGTCGCGTGCCGAGTGCGAACGCCGCCACGCACGCGCAGATGATCACGCCGAGCAGCGGCCACCCGTAGCGACCGGCGACGACCTCCGGCCCAACGCTTCGATCCGGAATCAGCGCGACGAAGAAGGGCTTCAGCGGACTCGCGAGCCAACGCAGCGCGCGTCGGATCCGGGTCGCCAGCGGCGGCGTCGCACGCAGATCACTTGAATCAGCGACAATCACGGGCGATCTCGAAGTAGCAGCGAGCGTGCCACAACTCGACCGACCCAGATCGCCGAGCTACGCGTATCCGCGTCGTCGTGCTGCGACAGCGACACCGGTGCGACGCGACCTGCGACGCCTAGAAGACGTCCCCGGCGCCGGTCGGCGCGGCGGCAGGCGCGGGGCGGACGAGCTCGAGCAGCTGCCGACCGAGTGGCACCACGAGCTCGACGTCCGCGCGGTCCTCCGCCGTCAGCGACGACCATTGGAGGACGAGCCCATCGATCGCATCGCTCAGGCCCGAGAGACGGTCCGCTTTCACGAACGCCTGCTCGATCACCTCGCACCCGACCTCGGGCAGCAGTGCGGCGAACTTCACCGCTCGCTCCAGGTCGCCTGCGATCTTCGTCTTCAGATCCGTGTCGTGTTTGATCAGCACCCCGCGCTGAGACACGAACGAGAGCGAGTCGAGGTACTTGTCGAACCCTTCGCAGTCGAGGCGGTTCTGCACCGCGTTGCCGTTCGCCAGCGTCTCGCCGATTTGCCACAGGTCCCGGCGGGTGTCCGATCGCAGGTAGTAGAAGACGTCGCTCTCGACGAAGCGGATGGTCGCGTCGACGATGCGCTGATAGTTCGTCTCGGCCACATCGGGAGGCGTTGCACGATCCTGAACCCGCCGGTTGAGTCCGCGGATCCCGCGGCGCAGCTCTGCCAGCGCGCGCCGGACCGCCAGGGCCTTGCCGAGCGTGTCGCGGTGCCCCGGCACCATTCGTTCGGGTTCGGCGTAGCCGAGGAAGCACTCGTACACCGTGGTCATGACCGCGAAGACGCCGTCCATCAGTCCGGTCGTCGCGTCGTTGAGATCGCGAACGGCCTGCTCTTTTCGATCATTCTTGAGCGCGTTCGAGAATCGGCGTTCGAATTCCTTGAGCTCGGAGCCCAGGCCGTACTGCAAGGTGACCATCTCGGCCGACAGCGCGCTCCACTTGTCCTCGTCCGACCGCTTCGAGTGGGCGATCATGCCGCGGGTCGAATTCGGGTTGGACGGGCGGGCAGGGCCACTCCCATCGAGCACGAGCTCCGCGCTTCCGTCGTCCGCGCTGACGGCCTCGGCGGGAGCGACCATGACGACGTACTCCAGCAGGCGCCGGAAGTGACTGAGGACCGCATCGGCGACGATCTGGAGTTGCTCCTCGCCCTCTCCCCGAAGATAGAGTGCGATGTCGAGCTCGCCGAGCGCGCGCACCGCTTCTTCGCCGAGCTGCAGGAGCTTCTGGATCTTCCGCCGGATCTTGCGATCCGAGATCGTGGCGAGCAGCTCGGCGAGAGCCGTATTAGCGGACCGTTCGGTCTCCAAACCCAAAGGATACGATTCGCGGGTCACAAGATCGAGTGCAACGACATCCTTCGGCGGCCCGGCGGATCGGGCGGCGCGCCCCCCGGGCGAAGCAGACACCTGATGAATCAGCTGTCTACGTAGGTCGTGCGATCAGGGGATTTCGGCGCGGCGCGATGTCACGTGGCGAGGCGCCGACTGCGCGAACGGTCAGAACAGACCGCCGCCGCCGCCATCGCCGGTGCCGCCGCCACCGCCGCTACCCGTGCCGCCACCACCGCCGCCGTCGCCGTCGCCGC
>DAIRFU010000040.1:14734-18850 GCA_036794935.1 Kofleriaceae bacterium
CCGCCGCCACCGCCGCTACCCGTGCCGCCACCACCGCCGCCGTCGCCGTCGCCGCTGCCGTCGCCGCCGCCGTCGCCGTCGCCATCGCACGAACACGTGCCGAGGAAGTCACCGTGATCGATGTGGGCCGGCACCGCAGCGTTCCCGACGCAGATCGTGTGAGCGTTCGCGGGATTGCCGGGCGGAATATGACAGACCGTCGTCTTCTTCGTATCCGCAGGATCGCACGCGCGCGGGTCGGGGCTGTTCGCCTCGCAGGTATCCGGGAGGTTGTTCTCGGCCTGGGTTTGGATGCTCACCTCGGCCGTACACGCGGTCAACGCGAGTCCAGCCACCGTAGCGAGCAACAACATGGTGTTCGATCGGTTTGTCGCGTTCATGTACGGCTAAGTGGGGCAAGCCGGCCTGGACGTGGCAGCTATTTCACAACTCCGCGGAACCAGCGGAGGAACCGAAGGCCGAAGGGCACGCGGGCCGCGGGGGGCGACGAGCGGCCAGTGCGGGTGCGGGCGCATCCAGAGAAGCTCGAGATCCGTTGGCTTCCTGCTTGTCGCGTGCTGGATCCAGGACAAGTACGAAGTACAAGCGAGCGGATGCGTAGCGTATCCAGCTTCGTCCTCGCCGTCCTCGTCGTTGCGTGCTCGGCCCCAGCAAAGCCAGCGCCCGTCTCCGATCAGGCGCGCGATCCCGACCCGACGACGCGCGCGTCCGACGAGCTCACCACGACGAAGCCGATAGCCCTCGGGTTGGTCATCAATGGCCAGGAGATCTGGGCTGGGAACGAGGAGGTCGAGGCCGACCCGGCGGCGCAGTATCACGGTGCGCTCGACGGGCTTCGCGCCGCGATCACCGAGGCCCCGCCGTCGGGCAAGCTCCCCGCGGGCTCGCAGGCAGTGGTCGTGACCTACGCGACGGGCGCGGTGGTCCGCTTACCGCTCGGTCCCGTCGATCGGCTGACCGCCGATACGCTTGGCAAGCAGGCCGGTCGGCCGTCTCCGACGAGAGTTTCATCATCAACGCGCTGACCCCGAACGTCACTGTCGTCGACTCCAACGAAGGGTTTCGCGCCGCGCTGGCCGACATCTGGCGCCGCGTCGCCGCGAGGTAGCGCGCATCCCTCTCGCCCGGTGCGCCTAGCGAACGCTCGGTGCAGCGGCCCTCGTTACCCTGGCCGTACCCCGCTGCGGTCCGATTCCATGGATGATTCGCTGTGCACAAACGCAGCAGTTTCACATTCGGCTCGGTCCTGTTCGCCGCCTCGCTCGCAACAATAGGCTGCACGGGAGCCGACGGCACCGACGGCACCAACGGCAGCAACGGCAGCAACGGCAGCAACGGCCTGAGCAGCATCGTTCAGACCAGCGAGGAGCCCGCTGGCACGAATTGTCCGACCGGCGGAACCAAGCTCGAGACTGGCCAGGATACCGATGGCGATGGTGTGCTCTCGGGCGCCGAGATCGCCCAGACCATCTACGTCTGTAACGGCGACGAGGGCGCGACGGGCAATCAGACACTCCTCGCGATCACCGACGAGCCCGCGGGCGCGAACTGCGTCGCAGGCGGCAAGAAGATCGACTATGGCGTCGACGATAACGCCAACGGCACGCTCGAGCCCGAAGAGGTCGATGGCACCGCGTACACGTGTGACGGACCGGATGGGCTCGGAAGTCTCATCGCGATGACGACCGAGCCGCCCGGCGCGAACTGCGGGCTCGGCGGCACGAAGATCACCAGCGGCATCGACGACAACGAAGACGGCACGCTGGATCCGGGTGAGGTCGACGCGACGTCATACGTCTGCAGCGCTGTCCCGCCGGCCGTTCTGTACCTCAGTCAGGATGACAACGCTGACGGCCTGTACACGCTCGACCTCGCGACCGGACAGGCGACCCACATCGGGGCGACCGGCACGCTCGGGAACACGGTCGGTCTGACGTACGACCCGAGCGAAGGTGTCCTGCTGGGCAGCCGCTGGCAGACCCTGCTCGCCATTCCGATCGATGGCACCGGCCCCACCGATCGCGGCGGTAGCCCGGCCGAGGCTCTCGCGTACGACTACGTGGATCACGTGCTTTACGCCACCATCAACGGCACGTTCTACAAGATGGACAAGACCAACGGTGCGAACCTCGGATCGCTTGCAAATCCCGGCGTCGACGTCGAGGGACTCGCATTCCGCGCCGACACGCGGACCATCTACGCGACCGAGCGCGATGATTCGCTGCTGCGGGTCTATAGCATCGCGAGCAACACGTGGAGCGTGGTGGGCTCGCACGGCTTGAACCTCGCCGGTGGTGGTCTCACATACGATCCGTGGAACCACGTGCTCTACGCGACGGGCGGCTCCAACGGCAACCTGTACCGCATCGATCCGATCACGGCGCAGGCCACGCTCGTGGGTTCGACAGGACTTCCGACTGCGAACGGTGGGATCGAATACGTGCCGGCCGTTTATCCGTAGCCGAGCACGCGCCGGCGGAAGTGATCGCAGCCGGAGCGCGATGCGACCTCGTCGATCTGAAGGGCGACCACGCCAGCCGGAACACGGCGTAGCAGGCGACTCCGGACGGCACTTCCACGCGCGCCCCATGCGCTGATGCTGCCGGCAGTACGGCGCGTTACGTACGAGCGACTGGTCCGAACCGGCACGATCGGTGCTCCGCGCGTGATCGATGCGCGCCGACGCCCTCTCGCCACCCCGCTCGCCTGCCGCCGGCGACGTTCTCGATGGGAGATACCGGATCATCAAACCGATCGCGCGCGGTGGAATGGGCACGGTGTTCCTCGCCGAGCACACATTGCTCAAGCGACCGCTCGCACTCAAGATGCTGCACGCACAACTGGCGCGCGACCGCTCGGCTGTCGAACGTTTCATGACGGAAGCGCTCGCCGCCGGCACGATCGGTCACCCGAACATCGTGCAGGCAACCGACGTCGGCCTCGGTGAGGAGCGCGCGTACATCGTCTTCGAGTACGTCGAAGGCTGCCTGCTCGCCGAGGAGATCCATCGAGTCGGTGGACTGCCGCTCCGGCACACGCTCGACATCGCGCTACAGATCGCGGCCGCCCTCGATGCCGCACATGCCATCGAGATCGTTCACCTCGATCTCAATTCCAGCAACATCATGCTGACGGACACCGCCGATAGCTTCGATCACGTCAAGGTGCTCGACTTCGGCATCGCGCGGTTCGTCTCCGTCTATCCCGACGACGAGCCATCGTTCGGAACGCCCGAATGCATCGCGCCCGAACAGGTCTACGCGCCCGGCTGGGTCGACCCTCGCACCGACGTCTACGCGCTCGGCGTTTGCATCTACGAGATGCTCGCCGGTCGCCGCCCCTTCCGGTGTGACAGCGTACGCGCCGTCTTCGATCAGATCCTCCGCGACGAGCCGCCGCCGATCGATCGCGAGCTCCCGGCGGAGCTGCGCGCGGCGATCTTCGACCGCATGCTCGCGAAGGAGCCACGGCAGCGCTTCGCGACGATGCACGACGCGATCGATACGCTCGACGCGATCTGCCGCGCGCTCCCCGACGTGCAGCCGATCGGGCCGCGAGAACCGCGACGCCCGCGCCCGGCGACCGCGCTCGAGCCGCTGCCAGCGCGAGCCGTGTCCGTGACGTCGACGACGCAGCGCCTCGAGCGCTTCCCGTCTCTGCGGCTGCTTCTGCGGGGGCGACGCCCACACCTCGTGGTGCTCGCGATCCTGGTCGCCGTCGCACTTGGTTCCTTGTACCCGCGACGGCACGCGCCCGCGCCCGCGAGCGCCGCCTCTGTCGATGCCGCCACCATGCCGGAGTCGCGTGAACGCACACTCGCGCTCGAAACGGCCAAGCAGCGCGCGCTCGAGGTCGCGGCATCGCCGATGTAGCGCGCGGGCAGCTTGAAATCGCCCGAGCAAGAGCGGCAGACCAACTGGCCGTGCTCATCGTGATCCTTGTTCGCGCTAGGGACTAGCGGCTCTGCCTGAGACGCATCGCGGCTCAGCCCCGAAGGGGCGCAGGCCCGGTCCGACTTGTCGGGAGCGCCCTTCACTTTCCCTCTCCCAAAGGCAGAGTATCAATGGGGTTGGCGGTGGCCTTGGCGATGGCGGGGGCGGCGTGCTGGCGAACCTT
>DAIRFU010000443.1:0-6112 GCA_036794935.1 Kofleriaceae bacterium
GCCGCCAGCTCGCGAGCGAGTCATCGGCGCCGGTCTGGGCGCCCAGGTACGCGAGCACGCGGACGCCGGCGCGGGTGCCGAGCGCGGTGTCGATGCGCAGCGCGAGCTCGTCGCGACCCGTGAGCTGGGCGCCGAGCGCGAGCGTGTCGAGCTTGCCGCGCCGAAGCTCGAGCAGACCGGCGGCCGGGACCTGCTCGTCGGGCGAGACGGCGCGCATCGCGGGGAGCTGCAGGCCGCCCTCCTCGGCGGCGATCGCCAGCACGAGGTCGGCGGGGACGCCGGCTTGCGCCGCCTCCGACGTCACCAGCTGCTGGACGGCCCCCTGGGGCTCGGGTGCCTGCGCCGTGCACGACACCAGCGCGATCAGCCACCCTGCGTGGATCGTTCTCATCGGGGGGCCGTGTTGCACGCCACAGTCCAGCCAAGACTTCACGAATTGCGCACACTTCCGCGCACGATGGCGGGGCCATTGCCCACGCCCGTGTGCGCACGGAAGGTCACAGCTCTTGGCGAAAGCGCCGGATCTCGACGCGGTACTGCGCGTACCCGGTGTCCGCGATGGGCTGCTCCTTCGGCGTGTCGAACAGGGTGTGCAGCATGAGGTCCTGATCGTCGAGCACGCCTGCCTCGCCCTTGTCCGCGGCCAGCGCGCCCACGTGCCGCGGGAACAGCACGAGGTCGCCGGGGCGAGTGAACGGCAGCGGGTTGCCCGCGTCATCGCGATACACGCCGTCGTCATCGCGCGTGCCCGCCGCGATCAGGGTGGTCACCGCCGGCAGCCCGCCGGTCCACGTGTACGGGATGCGCTTGCCCATGCGGCGCGCCCCATAGACCATCAGGTCGGCACAGTCCGAGCCCTCGAGGCGCTCGCTCTGGTGGGTTCGATCGGAGCGGCCGGCCGACGCCCACACGTAGGGCTGGCCGTACATCTCGGTGAGATAGCCGAGATAGCTGTCATCGCGGCGGATCGAGACGCGCATCACCGCATCGGTCAGGCCGCCCGAGCCGCCGCCGCGCCGTGCCGCGGTGCCCGGCGTGGTCAGCGTCCGCTCGCCCTGGGTGACCGCGAGCTGGTAGCGCATCGTGCCCACCCCGTGGCCGTGGTCGGCGAGCAGTGTCGGTCGCACGTCGGCCGTGATCGAGGGCCGGTTCGCGGTGTCATCGATCGCGGTCGGCCGGTACTCGATCGGCTCGAAGCGGAAACTTCCGCTGGAGGTGTTCGACAGGCTCGCAGTTGTCGGCTCGATGCGTGACCACGCGAGCTCGAGCGCGGGTGCGCGCGCGATCGGTTGCACCGTGATGCGCTTGCCGGCGAGCCGCGGCGATGGCGCGTCCGAGTAATAGGTGGCACCTGCGCGGATCACCGCGAACAGCGTGACCGTCTGATCGGCGCGCGCGTAGGCCGGCGCATCGCTCGCGGCGGCGCCGTCGACGGACGCGACGAGGTGCACGGCCGTGACTCGTGTCGTCACCGTCTCGTCACCGACGTGCGACAGACGCGCAAGACGTGCGGTGTCGCGCGCCGTCACAGCCATCGGAGTGCGCGTTGTTGCCACACCCGAGCTCGGCGCGGGTTCACTCCGCGCGGTGGAGCACGCGACGAGCATGACGAAAAATTTCTTCACTCATCCTGTAACGCGCGAGCGGCGTCACAGATTTCTTTTCGTCGAGCGGGAGCCGGAATTACGGGTTGTCGCGACGAAGTTACTCGTGCACAGTGGCTTCGACCGAGGGACAGACCATGTGGAATTTGGCTGATCGGGTGGTGAAGGCAGTCTCCGATGTCACGGTGGGAACCGTGATCGTGCTGTTTCACGTTGCACTCGCCGATCGCACGCGCAAAGCAACGCGCGAGCAGCGCGCGCGGCAGCAGCACCTGCCTGCATAGCGCGCGAACGTTCGCCGACACGGCGAGGTCGTCGCGCGAGATCTCGCGCGGCCACACAGATGTTGTGATCGCGCGCTGAATGTCGGAGGCTTCTGATAGCGATCGATCGTGCAATCTGATCTGGCTATCAGTGTCCGCAGCGCCACGGCGTCCGATGCACCCGCATTGGCGCTGCTCGTCAACCGTGCGTACGCGGTCGAGGCGTCCTTCGTGGATGGCGAACGCACGAACGCGCGCGAGATCGAGCGGATGCTCGGGCGCGGTACGTTCGTCGTGCTCGAGCACGCGGGCGGGCTCGCCGCCGCGGTGTACGTCGAGCGCGGCGCCGATCGGCCCGCAGTGGGGAGCGAGGAGCGCGGCTACTTCGGCATGCTCTCCGTCCTGCCCGAGCTGCAGGGCCACGGACTCGGCACGCGCCTGGTCCGGATCGCCGAGGCGCTGTGCGAGGCGACCGGGTGCCGCGAGATCGACCTCCGCATCGTCAACCTGCGCGAGGAGCTGGGCCGCTGGTACCGCTCCCTCGGCTACCACGAGGTCGGCACCTCGCCCTACGAGCACCGGCGGGTCAAGCGAGCCTGTCACTTCGTCGAGATGCGCAAGAGCTTGCGCCCGGTCACAGCGCTGGACGCTGCGGCGGCCTGAGCCAGCGGCGCAGTGTTACCATCGAGCCGATGGCTCGCCTGACGACCGGTCTGTACCTGCTGCTCGCCGCCTGCGGCGGTGGTGGCGGATTTCCCGACGCGCCGCCTCCCGACACGACGCCGGGGCCGACCGGCAACTTCTCGGTCGCGTGGTCGGTCGTCGATCAGGACAACCAGCCGATCTCGTGCGAGCGGATCGCGGCGCAGACCGTGACGGTTCTCGCGCACAACCTCGCGATCGACGGCGGTACCCCGGAGGCTTTCACCTGCTCGACCGGCATGGGCACCAGCCAGGGGCTGCCGCCGGGGCAGTACGAGATGGGCTTCGAGCTGTACGGCGCGGACGGGGTGCTGGCGACCGGCGCGAGGCAGAGCCCGCTCACGATCACGGCGAACGAGACGCTCGCGCTGGATCCGGTCACGTTCCAGGTCGAGGCGCTCGGCGGCGTCTCGCTCAAGCTCTCGACCGGCGATCCGGGCGGCAACTGTGCGGGTGGCGCCGGCATCGATCAGATGTCGATCACGCTCGCGCACAAGAGTGACGGCACGTGCGAGCCGATCACGCTGACGATCTCCGACGGCGCGACGCAGACCGGCGGCTCCTACACGATCAACTGCACCACGCCGCTCGAGCGCGACTGCATCGACACCGACCAGGTGGTCTCGGCGACGGGAATTCCCTCGGACGCGTACACGATCACGATCCGCGGCATGGTCGCCGGCGCGACCTGCTGGCTGAACGGGGACGCGATCCAGGTGCCGCCGCTGAACAAGACCCTGCTGAGGACGCTGAATCTCGCCCAGCAAACGCAGACGCCTGGTTGTTAGCCGGGCCACGTTCTAAAGTGGGCCGGTGAGCTCCACCGCGCAGCACTACAAGCCGAACCTCCGCGACATCTTCTTCAACCTGTTCGAGGTGCTCGAGATCCAGTCGAGCGTGCTCGGCAAGGCGCCGTTCGATTCGATGGACGAGGCCACCGCACGGGCGTCGCTCGAGGGTCTCCTCGAGGTGATGCTCGCGACGTGGGCCCCCGGGTTCGTTCCCGGCGATCGCGAGGGCGCGACGTTCGACGGCAAGGGCAACGTCAAGCTGCCGGCCACCTATCACAAGGCACTCGATGCCTACTACAAGGGGGGCTGGAACAAGCTCGAGCTCCCCGAGCACCTCGGCGGCTACGGGGCTCCGCCGAGCGTGCGGTGGTCGGCGTTCGAGCTGATGGCCGGCGCGAACCCCTCGGTGTGCTTCTACGTGCTCGGCAACGTGATGGCGACCGTGATCGACGCGCTCGGTACGCCGGCGCAGCAGGCACGCTACGTCAAGGCGATGACCGACCAGCACTGGGGCGCGACGATGGTGCTGACCGAGCCCGCCGCGGGCAGTGACGTCGGCGCCGGCACGACGCGCGCGAAGCACGTGGCCGGCGACGAGTATCACCTCGAGGGCGTCAAGCGGTTCATCACGAACGGCGACTTCGATCATCCCAGGAACATCGTCCACATGGTGCTCGCACGGCCCGATGGCGCCGGCCCGGGGACGAAGGGGCTGTCGATGTTCATCGTCCCGAAGTACTGGGTCGAGGCCGATGGCACCATCGGCGAGCGCAACGGCGCGGTCGTCACCAACGTCGAGCACAAGATGGGTATCCGCGGCTCGGCGACGTGCGAGCTGACGCTGGGCGCGAACACACCATGCCGCGGCCTGTTGCTCGGTGAGGTGCACGACGGCATCGCGCAGATGTTCCACGTCATCGAGTACGCGCGCATGGGCGTCGGGACGAAGTCGATGGCGACCTTGTCGACGGCGTACCTCAACGCGCTCGAGTACACGCGCGTTCGCAAGCAGGGCCCCGACCTCGCGAAGGCCGCCGACAAGACGGCGCCGCGCGTGGAGATCATCCGTCACCCCGACGTACGCCGCATGCTGATGCTGCAGAAGGCATTCGCCGAGGGCCTGCGCGCGACGGTGCTGTGGACCGCGCACGTGCAGGACCAGGTCGCGCTGCGCGGGGGGCACGGCAACCAGGAGGCGCGCGCACTCGAGGCACTCAACGACTTCATGCTGCCGCTCATCAAGGGCTACGGCTCGGAGAAGGTCTACGAGCTGCTCGCCGTGTCGCTGCAGTGCTTCGGCGGCTCGGGCTACTGCCAGGACTATCCGATCGAGCAGTACATCCGCGATCAGAAGATCGACTCGCTGTACGAGGGCACGACCCACATCCAGGCGCTCGACCTGTTCTTCCGCAAGATCGGGCGCGATCGCGGCGCCACCTTGCAGGCGCTCGCGGCGCAGATCGCGGCGACGGCCGAGGGGCTGCCCGCGGAGCTCGCCGTCGAGAAAGCGGCGCTCGGTGCCGCGCTCGGCGATGTCCAGGCCATCATGGGCGCGATGATGGGCAAGCTCGCGCAGAGCGTCTATCACGTCGGCATGCAGGGCAACCGGATCCTGTTCGCGCTCGCCGAGCTCGTGATCGGCTGGCGCCTCGCCGCGAGCGCGAAGGTCGCGCTGGCCCGGCTGCCGGGGGCCGTCGGTGACGATGTCGCGTTCTACAAGGGCAAGCTCGCGGCCTCGCGGTTCTTCGCGAAGCAGGTGCTGCCGGGCATCGCGCACGCGCGCACGCTGATCGAGCAGGGCGACATCGAGCTGATGGACCTGGCCGACGACTGCTGGTGACCCGCCGGGTCCGGCGTGCCCGCGGCTACCGCCGTAGCGACCCGCGCAGCGAGACCAGGAACGTGCACAAGAAGATGACGCCGAGCGCGAGGGCGCCGTAGCGCACGGGCAGCACCCACGACGGGTAGTAGGGCGTCATCACCGGTACCGCGTAGAGCGCGAGCGGGCCGACCTGCCACTTGGGGTCGAGCGGCACGGGCAGGGTGAGTGCGTGGTCCGCATCGAGCGGCTCGCTGGTCCCGGCGGGGTTCGCGCCGACGAGCGGGATCGGCGCGCCGCCGTTGACGAGGCTCGCGTCGAGCGCGAACTTCGAGAGCCGCAGCTCGGCGAGCGGCACGGTGACCGCCACCGCGAGCTGGCCGGACAGCTCGGCCGTGTTGTTGTACGGCGCGACCTCGGCGCTGACGACGACCGCGAGGCCGTTGCGGTTCTCGAGGCGCGTGCGGCGGTGGACGAGGAACGCGATCGGGCGAGCGTCGGGCGGTACGCGAACGAGCGACGCGATGTTGTCGCCGCGCACCTGGAACAGCTCGAGCGTCTCGCCGGGCCGGGTCTTGAGTCGGTACTCGGTCTTGACGATGTCGGCGACGGTCGCCGCGTCGGTGAGGATGCCGGCCTCGAGCACCGGCGTGCCGGCGAAGCCCTCGGCGCGGTCCTTCGTCTGCTTGAGCGTGGCGTGCAGGATGACACCGAGCTTCTGCGCGTCCGCGGCGAGTGCGTTCTTGGTCGCCTGTGCGACGCGATGCTGGTGTGGGAGCACGAGCGTGGCCGCCGCGACGCCCAACGCGAGCACCGCGATCGCGAGGAACGCGACCGCGCGCCGCCGTCGCGCGAACACGACGCGCGGCACGATCTCGGTATGTTCCTCCCAGCTCTCCGCCATGACCTGAACGCGCTCGACGATACCCCGAT
>DAIRFU010000444.1:0-6112 GCA_036794935.1 Kofleriaceae bacterium
CCGGCGTTCGTCGAGGCCGGCATCGAGCTCGCCGCCGGCACGACCGTGTGCCTGCTCGAGGTCATGAAGACGTTCCACCGCGTGACGTACGGCGGCGATGACGTGCCGCCCCGCGCGCGCGTGCGCGACGTGCTCGTTGCAGACGGCGCCGATGTCAATCAGGGCGACCCGCTGCTCGCGCTCGATCCGATCGCGTGACGGGGGCGTCACCTCGAGTCGAAGATCGTCAGCGCGCGGCTCGACCTCGCGCGCTCGACCAGCCACGGCTCGTCGAGCTCCATGCCGACGGCGCAGACCACGATGGGACGCCGCTCGGCCACGCGCCCGAGCCGGCCGAGCACGCGTCCGAGCATCCCGCCGTTAAAGGGCGCGTACAGAAAGAACAGAGAGGCGTCGAGCGCGACGGCCTCGTCGGCTGCATCCGCATGCTCGAACGCGACGCCATCGAGGCGGAGCGCCGCGCTGCACCGGCGCGCTGCGCGCACGAGCGGCTCCTGGATCTCGATGCCGCGCGCGCGGGCGTTCGTGAGCAAGTGCGCGAGGATGACGACGCGACCGAGTCCGGCTCCGAGATCGACCAGCTGGTGATCGGCGCGCACCGGCACATCGCGCACCATCGCGACGATCTCGTCGACACCGCACGGCAGGTACGGCACCGCACCGCGCGGCAGATCGGCGACATCCGGCGGCGGCGGCTCGATGCCGAGCACCTCGTCGATCCACACGTCGCGATCGACGAACGGAATCACGCGCAGCCGCTCGAGCAGAGCGGGCCCGCGCAGGAGCCCGGCCTGGATCTCCGCGCGGGCGGTCCGCGCCCGGACACGGAACGACTCGTCCAAGCCGTGACGGTATCATCAGGCCCGTGACCGTGGCGCGGGCCGGCCGACCGGACCCGACGTCCCGCGCTCGATCGTTAGAGGGACACGAACGTGGTGCCCTGCAGCTGGGCGGCGTAGCTGCAGATCGCGTCGCTGATCCGCGGCCAGGTCTTCAGCGACTTGATGCGCGCGAGCCAGCGGCGGACGTTCGGCCACGGCTCGAGCTCGCAGTGGATGAGCTCGCCCGCGGCGACGATGCTACCGCCGAGGTAGTCGGCGATCGACGGCCGGTTGTTCGCGACGAAGCTCTTGCCGCCGAGGATGTGCCGCTCGAGCACGTCGAACCAGAAGATCGAGCGCTCGCGTGCCCACGCGAGCGTGCCCTCTTGTTGCTCGGGCGTCGCGCGGCGGTGGTGCGGCAGCACCTGCGGGTAGACGAGCAGGTAACAGAAGTCGCGGTAGAGCTGGGTCTGAAACCAGTCCATCGCCTCGTCGACCTTGGCGCGCTCCTCGAGCTCGCGCGGATACTCGATCGCCTCGAAGCGCGCCGCGAGGTACTTGAGGATCGCCGAGCTCTCGGTCAGCACGAACGCGCCGTCCTGGAGCGCCGGCACCTGCCGGTTCGGGTTGATCGCGGTGTACTCGTCCTTGTAGTGCTCGCCCGTGATGATATCGACGAGCTGCTCTTCGACCGGCAGCTGCTTCTCCGCGATGAACAGCCGCACCGGACGGCTCGTGATCGAGGCGGGATGTACGAAGAGCTTGAGCGACACGGACACGCAACGATAACACACGCGCCCGTGGCGCCGGCGCGCGCAAACTCAGCGCGTGATGCCGATCGCGCGGCGCACCCGGTCGAGCGTCGCGCGCGCCGTCACCCGCGCCTTCGCGGCGCCCTGCGCGAGCAGCGCGTCGATCTTCGCAGGATCCGCCATCAGCGCATCGTAGCGGGCGCGTGCGGGGCCGATCTCGGCCTCGATGCGCTCGAGCAGCGCCTTCTTCGCATCGCCCCAGCCGATGCCGGCGCGGTAGCGGTCGGCGAGCGCGCGGGTCTCGTCGGGGGTCGCGATCGCCTTGTAGATCGCGAAGATGGTCGAGCTCTCGGGATCTTTCGGAGCCTCGGGCGGCAGCGAGTCGGTGACGATCGAGTTGACGACCTTCTTCAGCTGCTTGGGCGGCGCGAAGAGCGGGATCTGGTTGCCGTGGCTCTTGCTCATCTTCTTGCCATCGATGCCCGGCACGGTCGCCGTGTTGTCATCGACCTTCGCGCGCGGCAGCCGCACCACCTCGTGGCCGAACGTGTGGTTGATGCGCTGGCCGATGTCGCGCGCGATCTCGACGTGCTGCTGCTGGTCCTTGCCGACCGGCACGAGATCGATATCGAACGTGAGGATGTCGGCCGCCATCAGGACCGGATAGCTGTAGAGGCCCATGTTGATCTCGGCGTCGACGTCGGTGTCGCCGGCGGCCAGGCGGTCGGCGACGATCGCCTTGTACGCGTGCGCCTTGTTCATCCAGCCCTTCGACGTGAAGCACTGGAACACCCACGTGAGCTCGAAGATCTCCGGAATATCGGACTGGCGGTAGAACACCGTGCGCTCCGGATCGAGCCCCATCGCGAGCCAGGTCGCGGCGACCTCGTACGTGAGCTGGCGCAGCTCGTCGGCGCTCTTGACCGTGGTCAGCGCGTGGTAGTCCGCGATGAAGTACATCGCCTCGACCCCCTGGTCGGCGAGCTGGAGCGCCGGGCGGATCGCGCCGAGCAGGTTGCCGATGTGCGGGCTGCCGGTGGGTTTGATGCCGGTAAGAACGCGGGAAGGCACGCCCTTTCCTACCACATCCACTTTCGTTGCGACCCCGCACCACCCCGCGGCTCGTCTCCTTACGATGAGGATGCTGCTCTCGACCCTGGCCTTCGGCGCGCTCGCGTTCGCCGGCTGCAAGAAGGACCACCCGCAGTGCGAGGCCTACGTCGACCTCGCGACGAGGTGCGATGCCGAGCTCGAGGCCTCGCCCGCCGACGAGAAGGACACCGCGAAGCTCGTCCTCGGCGGCATGTGCGAGGAGGCGTTCAAGAACGACACGAGCGATGTCGAGGGCGACACCAAGCAGATGGTCAGCCAGATGTACGCGTCGATCCGCGACAAGGCGAGCTGCACCGCCAGGGCCACGACCTGCGAGCAGTACGAGAAATGCATGGACTGAGCGACATCGCCCTTGCGGCCGGTGCCGATCTTCTGGATCTTCGCCGTTCGCACTCCGATGGTGAACACCCGCACGCTCTCGATCGACGAGTCGGTGCACGCGCAGCTCCAGCGCGTCGATCATCTCTACGTCGTCGTCGCGGGCGGTAAGCCCGGCGGTGGCGCGCGCTGGGCGCTGACCGGCATCGACAAGGTCGAGATCGGCCGCGGCGCCACCCGTGCCGTGCGGCGCGACGGCAGCACGCTGCGCGTCGAGGTTCCGGATCCGTGGATGTCGGCGAGCCACCTGCGGTTCGAGCGCGAGCGCGCGCACTGGCTCGCCGCCGATGCCGGCTCGCGCAACGGCATCCTCGTCAACGGCGCGAAGCAGGATCGCGCGATCGTCGCGGACCACGACGTGATCGAGGCCGGCCGCAGCTTCTTCATGCTGCGCACCTCCGAGGCGTCGGCCGAGCCCGCGCTCGAGCTGCCGACGGCGCCGGCGTCCGGCGGCCTCGTCACCCTCGACCCGGCGCTCGCGCGCTCGTTCGCCGAGCTCGCGCGCATCGCGGCCTCGCCGGTGCCCGTGCTCGTCGGCGGCCCGACCGGCAGCGGCAAGGAGCGCGTCGCGTTCGGCATCCACACGATGTCCGGTCGCAAGGGCGCGTTCGTGCCCGTCAACTGCGGTGCCCTGCCCGCCGGCCTCATCGAGAGCGAGCTGTTCGGCCACAAGAAGGGCGCGTTCTCGGGCGCGATCGCCGATGCGCCGGGCCTCGTCGCGGCCTCGAGCGGCGGCACGCTGTTCCTCGACGAGATCGGTGATCTGCCCGCCCCCGCCCAGGCCGCGCTGCTGCGCGTGCTGGAGGAGCACGAGGTGCGTGCCGTCGGCGCGACCAGCTCGACGCGCGTCGACCTCCGCGTCGTCGCCGCGACCCACCGCGATCTCGACGCGATGATCGAGGACGGCAACTTCCGCGAGGATCTGCTCGCGCGCCTTGCCGGCTTCGAGCTCGACCTGCCCGCGCTCGGCGACCGCCGCGTCGACCTCGGCGCGATCCTCGCCGAGATCGCACCCGACGCGACCTTCGCCGCCGCCGCGATTCGCGCCTTGCTCGCCTACAGCTGGCCGCGCAACGTGCGCGAGCTGGTGCGTGCGATCGAGCGTGCCGTCGCGCTCGCCGCCGGCGGCGAGATCCTCGCCACCCACCTGCCCGAGGAGATCGCGGCCGCGAAGTTCACGACGCCGGCGATCGCGCCCGCCGACGCGCGCCGCGACGAGCTCGTGGCGCTCCTCGAGAAGCACCACGGCAACGTCAGCAAGGTCGCTGTCGACCTCGGCCGCGTCCGGCAACAAGTTCAGCGCTGGCTCAAGCGCTACGGCCTCGATCCCGAGCGCTATCGGTCCTGACCACGAGGTGCAGCCCCGCGCTGCACCTGCTGCACCGGCCCCGCTGCCGCGTCGTTCCGGGCACTTGCGGTGGCACACGAGGTGCTGAAGGACCGGCCGTCATGTACTCCCCGCCCGGTCCGCAGCCCTCGCACGCCGATCCGCAGCCGCCGTCCGTTCCGTACTTCGCGGCGAACCCGGCGCCGTCGTACCCGCCCGCCGCGGCCGTCCCGCATCCCGCGTCCGCGCCCGCCATTGACGCCCGCGCGCATGCCCGCACCCGCGCCCGCACCGCCGGCATCGCGCTGCTCGCCGCGACCGGCGTCATGCTCGTCGCCGCCATCACCAAGTCCTGGTTCACCGCCGGCCACGACAGTGGCGTCGGCCTGATCGGTCTCGAGAGCTGCCGGGGCGCGATGTGCCGCTCGGTGACGTGGTTCGACGTCCGGCGCGTGCCGACCCAGATCCCGATCTTCGCGACCACCGCGTTGATCGCGTGCGCGTGCGCGATCGCGCTCGCGATCCACGCCGGCATCATGCTGGTCCAGAACCGGCCCGAGGCCGTCAAGCTCCGCGGCCTCGGCCAGCTGCTCGGCCTCGCCGCCTCCGGCATGGTCGCGTTCGTGTTCTCGCTCTCCATCGGCGAGTGGTCGCGCGGCCTGTCGCTCGGCTGGTCGGCGTTCGCCGGCCTCGGTGGCCTCGCCGCCGCGGCGCTCGTCACCGCGATCCTCGTCCGCCCCCTCGTTTCGGGGGGCCTGCGATGACCCGGTTCGATCGAATCTGGGAGCCGGCCTGTGTCCTCATCGCGTTCGCGATCGTGTTCATCGCGACCCTCAACGCGTAGGCGCGTCCTGCTCAGTACGTGATGTACGGTCCGCTCGAGGCGGGCACCTCGGCCTCCTCGGCCTCGGGCTCGTCATCGATCACCTGCGCCGTCGCCGTGTTGCCTTGCAGCACGAAGATCTTCACGGACGATGCGGGGATGCGCGCGTTCGGTGCGACGCGGCGAAGGATCGAGAGGATGTTGCGCTGGATGTCATCGACCTCGGTGACGGCCGGCCCGGCCTTGATCACCTTGCCGATCCAGCGCTCGCGGTCCTTCTCTTCTCCGAGCTCCATGATGCGCAGAAACTCGTCCGAGCTCCCGTCGAAGTACTTCTTGTCGCCCGGCTTGGACAGGGCGAGTCCTTCGCGCAGCTTGCTATCGATCTTGGTACCGAAGAACAGGGCGCAGCTCTTGTCGAGTTTCATGGGTCGGCCTTCGTTCGGGGACTAGGATTCGAACCTAGATGAGCGGCACCAAAAACCGCTGTCCTGCCATTAGACGATCCCCGAGCACCGTCGCAATCTAGCTTCAAACCGACGAAGGCGCTACCCATCCTCCTGAATTCGTTGGGAGCTTGACAGCTTGCGGTGAACCCACTAGGGTCACCGCCGCATTTGGCTGGGTAGCTCAGCTGGTTAGAGCAGGGGTTTCATAAGCCCAAGGTCGGCAGTTCAAGTCTGCCCTCAGCCACCAGATTCCGTTTCTAGTCAACGAATTAGTCAACTCTGCCCTCTCGTTGGGGCGCCGCACAGCGGACCAGATTTTGTTTTCTGGTGCGCGCACGCCGATGGAAACGTCGACGAGACCGCGATCCGCCTCATCTTGCTGCAGCCCTTCAGGTGCCTCGCGTACCAGTCGCTCTTCACGGCGTGTCCGCTCGCGGATCACCCATGCG
>DAIRFU010000445.1:0-6095 GCA_036794935.1 Kofleriaceae bacterium
GGTGCCAGCACGCCGGTTGTCGGTAGCGTGACCCGACCGACCGCACGGCGCGTCGCGATGTCGACGATGGTCACCGATCCGTCGTTCTCGCCGGTCACCACCGCGCGCTCGTGGTCGAATGCGATGCCGCGCGGCCGGAGGCCGGTCGGAATCGTCGCGATCACCTTCGCGCGGATCGGATCGACCACGGCGACCGAGTTGTCGGCCTCGCTCGTCACCCACACCGTGCCGTCGGGCGCCGTCTGCACGCCCTCGGGCTCGCCGCCGACCGGCACCGTCGTCCGGATCGCACGCGCGCGCAGATCGACGATCGTCGCCGTGCTCGCGTCCTCGTTGGACACGACGAGCAGGCGGTCTCCGACGAGATCGAACGATTCGGGGTCCGGACCACTCGGGATCGTGGCGACCAGCTCGTGTCTCGCGAGATCGACGACGCCGATGCCGTCGGCGCGGCGATCGGGCGGTGGCAGCTTCGACTCGTCCACGCCGGGCCCGCCCTTCGGCGAGCCACTCAGCGCCACGTACAGGGTCCGGCCATCCGGCGAGACGCGCAGCCCGCGCGGACGTTTGCCGACCGGAATCGTCGCGAGCGTCTCGTGCGAGCGCGCGTCGATCACCGACACGGTGCCGGCATCCTCGTTCGAGACGAACACGCGAGCGGGAGCTTGCACGGCCTCGTGCGACCGGCAGCCGCAGCCGAGGACGACCGCGACAACAGCGCTCGCGCGCGCGACAGAGCACACGATGCGTGAGCGACCTGGCTTCGTCATGCGGCGCGCAACATGCATTCGACGCGCCGGCTGCGGGCGACGCGCAGGCCACTCGCACGTGCTCTGCGCTCGAGCGAACGCGCGAATGCGCACGCTGACGTCACGCCAGCTCGGAGAGCCGGGCCTCGAGCTTCTCGAGCTCGGCGGCCTGGAGCTCGTCGGAGATGTTGTCGGCGCGGATCTCGTCGATTGCGGCCGCGAGCATGACGCGCTGGCCGGCGGCGCTGCGCTGGCGCTGTAGCCGCGCGTACAGCGGAGCGAGCTCGATCCGGGCGACGGCCTGGACGAGGTCGCGGCGGGACTGCGGCTCCTCGATCATCTCGAGCGCGCGGGCCAGCGCGAGGCGGCGCGCGACCGTCCCGCGCGTTGCCTCGAGGCGGACGAGCCACTCGCGAGCGGTCATCGGCGGCGGCGCGACGCCGGCCGCGACGGCCGGGGTCGGCACCGCGAGGCGCGCCTTGTGATAGCCATCGATCAACGTGCGCAGCTGCGGCGTCACGTTCGCGAGCAGCGGCGTGTTGGCCTCCGCGAACCGTGCCGCGTAGGTCGGCGACGCGAGCGAGAACCCGCTCGTCACGTCCGACCAGCCGAGATACGCGATCGCGAGGCCGGGCGTCGCACACGAAGCGCCGCAGCGAGCCTTCGCCCCTGCCCGCCGCGACGTGCGCAGCACGGCGCTCGCGATCGCGCCGGCGACGAGCACACCGAGCGCGACCGGGATCGGGCCGATGATCGCGACGACGATCGAGCCCAGGATCGCGAGCACCATGATGCCGGCCGACGGCACGCCGGCGCTGTCCCAGCGTGTCGCGTGATCGGCACAGCGCGCGCAGTATGGGATGTCGAGTCCCTGCCCCGTCGGGCGCGCGGTGATGCGCAGCTCGGTGTCGGGCGTCGCGCCGCAGCACGGACACTCGAACGGCACCGTGAACTTGCGCCCCGCGAGCTCGACGTCCACCACACCCATCGCGGTCTATGTTCGCACGAACAACGCCGCCATCTGCTCGCGCTCTTTCGCGTCGGGCAGCCGGCCGGTCGCCGCCTTGACGTTGTCGGCTGCATGCGCCGGGTTCGCGGTCGCCGGGATCGGGCACGTCACGGCGGGGTGGCCGATGATGAACTTGAGGAAGAACTGCGCCCAGCTCGTGCAGTCGAGCTCCGCGGCGAGCGGAGGCAGCGGCGAGCCCTTGACCCGGCGCAGCAGCTCGCCGGAGCCGAACGGCATCATCACCAGCACGGCGGTGCCGGTCTCGGCCGCGGCCGGCAGGATGCGCTGCTCGGCGAGTCGATCACCGATCGAGTACGGGACCTGGATGAAGTCGAGCTGCTCGGTCCGCATCAGCTTCTCGATCCGGTCGAAGCGCTCGTGCTTGTAGTGGGTGACGCCGAGGTAGCGGATCCTGCCGGCGGCCTTCCAGTCGCGCAGCACCGGCAGGTGCGTCTCGACATCGACGAGGTTGTGCACCTGCATCAGATCCATGCGGCTGACGCGCATGCGACGAAGCGAGCGCTCCATCTCGGCGATCCCCGCCTGCTTGCCGCTCGTCCACACCTTGGTCGCGAGGAACGGCGCCGCATCCGGCAGGCCGGCCAGCGTGTCCCCGGTGACCTCCTCGGCCCGGCCGTACATCGGCGAGGAGTCGATCACCTTCATGCCGGCACCGAGGAACGTCGCCAGGACGTCGGCGACCGGTTGTCGCTCGGCCGGGCGGGTGCCGACGTCGAACGTCTGCCAGGTGCCAAGGCCGACGGCGGGCAGCGCCTCGCCGCTGCGTGGGATCGTCCGGGTATGAATCGTCATGTGCGTGCGAGCCCTTGCGTTATCATAGGGCATGAGGATTTCAGGGGTAGCCCTCGCCTGCCTGCTCGCCGCGTGTGGCGGCACCGGCGATGACGGTGGTCATTTCTCCGGCATCGAGATCGAGCCCGCCGTCGTCACGCTGACCGTTCCGCTCGGCGGCACCGCGACGCAGGGCTACAAGGTGTTCGGCGTGACCGCGTCCGGCCGGACCGAGATCACGGCCGATTGTGCGCTCTCGCTCGATCCGGACTTCGGCACCTTCACCGACGCGACCGCGACCGTGTTCCCGCACGGCGGCAAGACGATGGTGACCGCGACGTGCGAGACCCTCAGCGGCACCGCGCTGCTCGCCATCAACCTCGTCGGCAGCGTGGTCGTACCGCCCGCCCCGGCCGATGCCCCCGATCAGTTCGGTGCCGCGACGGTCGGCACCGATGCCGCGCGCACGCCGGCGATCGAGTACCCGCTCGAGCACGCGGTGTCGCCACGCAACATGCCGCCGATCGAGGCGCAGTGGACCGCGGCCGGCAATGACCTCTTCCACGTCGCGGTGACGTCGTCGTTCGTGGCGATCGACATCTACACGACGAGCCTCGAGGCGCTGCTCTCGGAGACCGACTGGGACGCCGTGCTCGCGAGTAGCAGCGGCGACACCCTGGTGTTCACCGTCGAGGGTCTCGCGACCGCCACGCCGGACACGAAGTTCGTGAGCGCGCCGCGCACGATCACGATCGCGCGCGACGTCATCGATCGCACCGCGATCTATTACTGGGCCTCATCGCGCGGCAACATCATGGAGCAGACGTTCGGCGCGACCACGCAGAACCTGGTCAAGGATGGCTGCACGTCGTGCCACACCGTCAATCGCAGCGGCACGCGCATCGGGTACAGCCGGTGCGTCGGCAACGACTGCGGGCAGCTCTATGCCGGCTTCTTGAAGTTCGACCCGACGAGCATGAGCTGGGTCGAGACCGTCAACGCGGACAACAAGGCGATCCACGGCTCGTACACGACCTTCCCGCCGAACGGCACCGGGCCCTTCACCGAACAGAGCACCGGCGCGATCGTGTCGATGTCCAACGGCACCCTCGAGCTCTACGATCCCGACACCGGCCTCGTCATCCCGTCGAACGTGAACCAGGCCTCGGCGATGGGACCGACGGTCGGCCGCTCGGCGCTGATGGCCGACTGGTCACCCGACGGCAGCAAGATCGTGTTCGCGTCGACGCCGAACGCCGGCCAGTGGATCGATCTGGCCGGCTCGTCGATCGCGGTGATGTCGTACGCGTACACGGGCGGCGCGCACGTGTTCGGCGTGCCCGAGTTCCCGTTTCCGAACCCGATCACGCTGGCGAACGGCGACTACACGAACTTCTTCTTCCCGAGCTACTCGCCGGACAACAAGCTCATCGTCGTCAACGCCGCGCGCACGAGCTGGCGCTCGAACCCGGCACGTGCGGCCGGCCAGCGGCTCATGCTCGCCGACGCGGACGGCGGCTGGATCGTCGACATGACGGAGCTCAACGGCGGCTACTCCGACCTCGACACCACCTGGGCACACTGGGCGCCGACCGTCGGCGACGACTACTACTGGATCGTGTTCTCGAGCGAGCGCGACTACGGCCACCGGATCACGCAGGCGAACACCGATCCCGCGTGCGTCGCCAACGGCGTCACGCAGTGCAAGCAGATCTGGATCGGCGCGATCGCCAAGACGAAGCTCGACGGCACGCAGGACCCGAGCACGGCGCCGATGTGGCTGCCCGGCCAGGACATGAAGGCCGACAACATCAGCCCCTACTGGTCGGTGCCAGCCGGCCTGCAGTGACGGCGTGGCGAATTTGCAGCCACACTGAAACTGCGCGGAAGCCTGGCGGATTTCCCGAGCGCAACAGCGCCGCGCTGTCTGCACGGGCTGCGCGCGAATGCGCTAATGATCGACGCGAATGCCCGCGCCGTCTGGCCACGCCGAAGCCGCTCGCATGGCGACGCTGCGCCAGTACCGGATCCTCGATACGCCGCCGGAGCCGACGTTCGACGAGCTCGCGCGGCTGGCTGCCTACGCGTGCGATGCCCCGACCGCGGTGATCACGCTCGTCGACGCCGAGCGCCAGTGGTTCAAGGCGCGCGTCAACCTCGAGATCCCCGAGACCGCACGCGAGATCGCGTTCTGCGCGCACACGATCGAGGGCAAGGACCTGATGGTCGTCCCCGACACCCTCTTCGATCCGCGGTTCGCCGATAACCCGCTCGTCACCGGCGGCCCGCGGATCCGGTTCTACGCCGGAGCGCCGCTCCTGATGCCGAACGGCGACTGCATCGGCACGCTCGCGGTCATGGATCGCGCGCCTCGCCAGCTCGACGGCGGCCAGGCCGATGCGCTGCGAGCGCTCGCGCACCAGGTCGTCGCCCAGCTCGAGCTGCGCCGGCTGCTCGCGGCCGAGCAGCGCCTGCAGCGCGAGGGCATCGAGCGGTTCCAGCTCGTCGCGCGCGCGACGAACGATGCCGTGTGGGACTGGGACCTCCTCACGGACGAGATCTGGTGGAGCGAGGGACTGCGCACGCTGTTCGGGCTACCGCCCGAGGAGGTCGCGACCATCGAGGCGTGGTCCGAGCACATCCACCCCGACGATCTGCCGGGCGTCGAGCAGACGCTCTATGGCGTCATCCACGGCGGCCAGCAGTACTGGTCGGACGAGTACCGGTTTCGCTGCCAGGACGGCCGCTACGCCGACATCCTCGATCGCGGCTACGTGATCCAGTCCGCGGGCAAGCCGGTGCGGATGGTCGGCGCCATGCTCGATATCACCGAGCGGCGCCGGCTCGAGAGCCAGCTCCGCCAGTCGCAGAAGATGGAAGCGATCGGCCAGCTGTCCGGCGGCATCGCGCACGACTTCAACAACCTGCTCACCGTGATCCAGGTCAACGCCGCGTTGATCTCGCGTGCGCAGACCGGCCGCGAGATCAAGGAGCACGCGAGCGACATCATCGCGGCGAGCGACCGCGCGGCGACGCTGACCCGCCAGCTCTTGATGGTCAGCCGCAAGCAGGTGATGCAGCAGAGCGTCGTCGACGCCAACGATGTCGTCCGCAACATGATGCGCATGTTGCAGCGCGCGCTCGGCGAGGACATCACGCTGACCGCGCAGTACTCGACGCAACTGCCGCTGGTCATGGCGGACGTCGGCATGCTCGAGCAGGTGCTGCTGAACCTCGCGATCAACGCGCGCGACGCGATGCCCGGCGGCGGCCAGCTCGTGATCGCGACGGGCGAGAAGCTGATCGCCGACGCCCGACCCGCGCAGGGCTTCGAGATCGTACCCGGCCCGCACGTGTTCGTCAGCGTCAGCGACACCGGCGTCGGCATCCCGGCCGCGATGCTGCCGCATATCTTCGAGCCGTTCTTCACGACGAAGGATGTCGGCAAGGGCAGCGGGCTCGGCCTCGCGACCGTGTACGGCATCATTCGCCAGCACCACGGCTGGATCGATGTCGCGAGCGCGCCGGGCCGCGGCACCACGTTC
>DAIRFU010000041.1:0-18789 GCA_036794935.1 Kofleriaceae bacterium
TGCTGGTGCGCATCTCGCCTCGGCATCGTTCGTGGGCTCGGACCTGCGCGGTACCTACTTCACGATGGCGGACTTGCACGACGCGGATCTGTCGCACGTCCGAACCGGGATGAGTCGACGGTGGTCGGCGCTGATCTTCGTCGGCTCGCTCGTGCTGTCGGTCGCGGTCGGCCTCCTGATCGGCGTCTGCACCCGTTACCTACTGGTGATGTATTCGGGCGACGACGTACGCCAGCGCATGGCGGCGCTGTTCGTCGTCTCGGCGCTGCTCGTGTTCATCGTCGCGGGCATCTGGAGAGGACTGGACTACGCGACGTACAACGTGCTGCCCGTGACCGCGGCGCTCGCGGTCGCAGCCGGGCTGATCGCGGTGGTCTCGGGCACGGGAACTGGCGCCGTCGCACTTCTGACACTCCTGTTCGTCGGATTTGCGGCGGTGATCGTCGGCTTCGCCGTGCTCGTGCGTGCGGTCGCGGGCACCCTCGGCAAGGTGTTCTTCATGATCGTCGCCGTCTCGGGCGCGCTCGTGGCGGGCCTCGCGGGCGGGGGCATCATCGGGACGACGGTCGCGGTGGGCGCGATGTTGATGGCCCGGCGATCGGCACGTCTCGGGGGCGAGTATCCGCTGTTGACTCGATGGACCACGGGGATCGCGTGTCGGGGCGGCACTCGGTTTCGCAGCGCCGATCTCCACGGCGCGAAGCTGGATGATGCTCGCCTGATCGCGTGTGACTTCCGCGGTGCGAACCTCGAGGGAGCGCACATCGACCGCGGGCACGCCAAGCTGTGCCGCTTCGATTCAGTCGGCTCGGCCAGCTGATTCATACACTGCGACCAGCACCGCCGGGATCCCGAGCGTTGCGATCGTTGCCGTCGGGCGGTCCACGGTCACGCAGACGCCGGTCACAGGAACCTACCTACCGGGGCAAGCCACTACGGTCGCATCGCCGGGGCGCCCTTCGGTGCCGCCGGCTTGCGATGATGTGCTTCCCACGCTCTGACCTTCACGCGTGCCGCATCGAAGATGCGTTCGTAGTTGCGGAGCCGGACCTTCTCGAGCACGTCGGCGGGCAACAGCTTCCACAGCGGCTCGTACTGCCGGAGCACGCGCAGATAATCGCGCTGGTTCGTCGGTCCGACTTCGTCGGTGCCGAACAAGAAGCGATCGGGATGCTTCGAGATGATTGCCGCGATCGCCTGCGGCGTGTCGGGCGTGTTCGCCAGGTACTTCGCGGTCTCGCTCCACGACAGATCGAAGTGCACGTGGCGGAGCTTCGGATCCTCGAGGAGCTTCACGATGTAGCCACGCATGTCCTTGAACGGCCGGATCACGCGACCGAGGCCCATATGCGCCCAGATGAATGTTGTCTTGGGATGAGCGCGGAACAGCGCCACGAGCGGGGCGAAGTAGGCGGGCTCTTCGCCCGGCTTGGGAAACGGCGTGTCGACATCGCAGTGAACCAGCACCACGAGCCCGACCTCTCCTGCAAACCGAAACAGCCGATCGAGCGCGGGGTCGCTGAGGCTCGGTGCCTCTCCCGCGACCTTCGAGGTGACGAACTCCTTGTGGATCGAGAACTCGCCGATGCCGACGAACACGCCCGGAAACGTCTCGAGTACCCGCCGCACGTGATCGGCGGCATACATGTCCGCCGGGTTGAAGCCCGTGATCATCGGATCGAAGCGCGCCTGCTGCGCCTTGGGCAGCGAGCGGTACTCCATCGCGATGTGCGCGTCCGTGAACGAATAGTAATAGAGCGGCGCATCGCTCTCGAGGTAGTAGGTCGGCGCGTCCGTGCCGGAGAGCCGGTACGACCACATCTGCTGCACCGGGATCCCGAATATGGCGGCGCGCCCGATCTTCGTGCCCATGAGCGGGACGAGGCTGCCGAGCGGCGGCCCCTCCTGGATGTAGTTGGTCAGGTGCAGGTGCGAGTCATTGGCGAGCGGGCCGGCCGAGCGCGCAGTTGGCCTGTCCGCCGGTTTGCCAGCACCGGTCGTGACGAGCAGGAACAGCGCGGTCGCTACGGTCACCCCGGCAAGACCGATCCGGACGTGCGTGCGCATGGTGTCCTCGCGGGATCACTGCGGCTTGACCGCGTACGGATTGCCGCCGAGCTGGCTCGAGATGTCGGCGATCGTGCGCTGGCCGCGCACGCTATTGCCTGCCTTGTCGAGCGGCGGCGAGATCACGGCGATGCCGAACTTGCCCGGCGACACCGCGATGAGGCCACCACCGACGCCGCTCTTTCCGGGCAGACCGGTCAAGAACAGCCACTTGCCCGAATCGTCGTAGAGGCCCGCGGTGGCCATCACGGAGAGGATTTCCGGGACGTGGCGCGCATCGATGACGGTTTGCCCGGTCACCGGATTCTTGCCGCCATTCGCGAGTGTGGCCGCCATCGTGGCGAGGTCGACCGCGTTCACCGAGATCGAGCATTGCCGCGTGTACAGATCGACGGCCTGCAGCGGCTTCGCCTTGATGCGTCCGTACGCGAACATGAGCTGCCCGATCGCCTGATTGCGCTGATTAGTGGCGGCCTCCGACTTGTAGACCTCCTCGTTGACCTTCAGCTTGCGGCCGGCGAATGCCTCGTGCGTCGCCATGATGTTGTGCCACACCTCCTTCGCATTCGCGCCCTTGACCATGCTCGTCGTGGCGATCGCGCCGGCATTGACGAGAGGGTTCATCTCCTGGCCCTTGTACTGCTCGATCGCGACGATCGAGTTGAACACCTGGCCGGTCGCGTCGACGCCGATCGTTCCGAGCACGCGCTCCGCGCCGGAATCCTGAAGTACACGGGCGAGCGTGAAGACCTTCGAGATCGACTGGATCGAGACCTCTGACTTTATGTCGCCGATCGCGTGGACCTTGCCGTCGACCGTGACGAGCACGATCGCGAACAGGTTCGGGTCGACCTTCGCGAGCGCAGGAATGTAGTCCGCGTTCGCGCCCTCCTTGAGGCCTCTGTACCGCGCGTGCGCTGCCTTGAGTGCGCCGTCGATCTGGGCGCCGTTGTTGTTACCATTTGTTCGTGGTGGCGTGCGTTGCTGGCCGATTGCGATGCCGGCCGTTGCGACCGCGATCGCGAGCGAAACGCCAACGAGATGCCTCTTTCCGGGCGACCGCATCATTTACCTCCAAACTCACGAGAGAAGTTGTGGTTCCAGGGCGCATACGTACCCTTCAACCATCGCTCGGCTGAACCGCGATGCATGCCGCATCAGCAAGGGATGGGCCGTCGGCGGTCATCGCGGTTCTACGGAGCATCGCCGTCCGGAACCACATCGTCCGAATGCGCCACGTACGTTGTTTCACGCGGGTACGGATGTGGATCGCTGACGCGTCATCTCCGTTTCGTGTGCTCGCTGTGCGTCAGGCCCACGACTGTCGGCACGTGCGGAGCAGCGGTGTCGCGACCACACTCGAGCATGCGTCCGTCGGCCACGCGCCCCAGTTGTCAGGTCGCGCGCACCCACGTCGGGAGCTCGCGATGAAGCCTGATCTGCGCACAGGCGCTCCCGAGCTCTCGATCACGACGGGGCCGTTCAATCGATTCGCGCGACATGTTCATCTCGCCGATGCATCAGGGAGCCTGCGTGCGTGGCGGCTCGCGGGCATCGCGTGGTTGCCGCTTCTACTCGACTCGGCGATCAGGGTGGTGCTCGGGGCGCGCATCGATCCGATCGTGCTGGACATCTCGGTTCACGCTCGGTTCTTGGTCGCGCTCCCGCTGCTCGTAGTGGCAGAGCATCTGCTGCGCACGCAGTGTCAGGCCGCGGTCACCCTGCTGCACGTCGGCAAGGTCATCGAAACCAGCGAGCTCGAGCGCATGGTCCAGCGAGCTTCCAGGTTGCGCGACAACATCTGGGTCGAGCTCTCGTTCGTCGCGGTCGCGCTGACCGGTGGGCAGCTTGTCCTGTGGGGCGTCACCGGGCCGACCGGGCTGTTCCACGGCATCGAAGCCACCGAGTCGTCATTTCTGCGGTTCTGGTACGGCGGGCTCGCCTTGCCGCTGTTGCAGTTTCTCGCGCTGCGTTGGCTCTGGCGCTGGGTGATCTGGACGATGATGCTCGTGCGTCTCGCTCGCCTCCCACTCGCGACGATCGCGACGCATCCGGATCGCGCCGCCGGGCTCCGCTTCCTGAGCGCACCGGTGACGGCATTCGCGACGTTCGAGCTGGCGTTCACGACGATCCTCGCGGGCGCCTGGGGAACGCAGCTGATCGACGGCCGCATCACCGTTCCCGCACTGTTCCCGACGTTCATCGCGTTCCTCGTGATCGTGGCCCTGTTCGCCCTCTCTCCGCTGGTACCGTTCACGCCGCATCTCTATCGTGCGCAGCGAAGATCGCTCCTGGTCTACAACCCGTTCGCCCTCGAGTACGTGCGGCGTTTTCAGGCCAAATGGATCGAGCGACGGTCGACAACCGGCGAAGACGTCCTCGGTACGCCAGATATCCAGTCGCTCGCCGATCTCGATAACGCGTATCAGATCATCGGTGAGACCGGGATGTTCGTGTTCAACTCGCGTAAGCTGGTGGAGCTGTGGCTCGCGGCCATCGTCCCGATGCTCCCGCTCGTCCTCACCGTCGTGCCTGTCGAACAGCTGGTTCGGCGTATCGCATCCGGGCTATTCGGCGGCCTGTTGTAGCCCCGCCGCTCACTCCGCGGCCGCGCTCGCGAGTGAACGACGTAGGAACGATGCTTGCTCGCTGCTGCGAGAATGCGCGATCTGCATCAGACGCAACTTGTCGCTTGCTTGCTATCGGTGGTGCTGGCCGGCGCGAACACGCCCGCGCGAGCGCAAGTGCGACCGAGTGCAGACGTAGAGCCGCCAGCAACGGAATCGCGGGACACGGAGAAGCCAGCGCCGGAGCCGCACGCGATAGAGCCGCCAAAGACGGAGAACCCGGCCGAGGAGCCGCGAGCAACGGAGTCGCGGAAGACGGAGAAGCCGAGCCAGGAGCCGCGAGCAACCGAGTCGCGGGAAACGGACAAGCCGGTCGAGACATGGGGGGCCGTGGAGCCGGGCAAGGGATTCTTGATCGGCAAGACGAGCCTCGGCGAGCTCTATATCAGTGGCTACGCCCTGGTCCGCTATCTCGATCAGATGCCGGCCGGGCAGACGTTCACGGATCACCTCGGCCGCACGCGCAGGGTCGATGCCCGCAATGACATCTGGGCCCACCGGATCATGGTGCACCTCAAAGGCTGGGTCGGTCTGCCGAAGCTGCGCTATCAGCTTACGTTCTGGACGGTGAACACGACCGATCAGGACGCGCTGTTCGCGGTGCTCGGCTATCAGTTCCACCGCGTGTTCAGTCTCTACGCCGGTCTCAACGCGCTGCCAGGCACGCGCACCCTGCAGGGCTCGCACCCGTACTGGCTCGGCCACGATCGCGTCATGGCCGACGAGTTCTTTCGGCCGTACTTCACCCACGGCGTGTGGGCGACCGGCGAGGTGCTCGAGGGCCTCTGGTACCAGGCGATGGTCGGCAACAATCTCAGTGCGCTCGGCATCACGGCTGCACAGCTCACGCGCAACCACTCGTATGCCGCATCGGTGTGGTGGACGCCGACCACGGGCGAGTTCGGCCCGAACGGGTCGTTCGACGACTACGAGTACCACGAGGAGGTCGCCACGCGGTTCGGTGTTTCGGGGAGCTTCAGTCACGAGGATAGCTTCATCGAGGGCGCATCGAAGGCGCCCGAGAACACGACGATCCGGCTCGCAGACAGCGTCAATATCTTCGAGCTCGGCGCACTCGCGCCCGACATCAGCGTGGCAGAGGTGCGCTACCGCCTGCTCTCCGCCGACGCGGGCATGAAGTATCGCGGCATCTTTCTGCAAGCCCACTACTTCCACCGCTGGCTCGATGACTTGGAGGCCGATGGTCCGCTGCCGGTCGACTCGATCGTCGACAAGGGGTTCTACCTGCAGGCGGCGTTCTATCCCGTCAAGCAGAAGCTCGAGCTGTACGGCGCGACCTCCTGGGTGTTCGCCGACGATTCGGCCGGCTTCGACGACGCACACGAGTACCTCGGCGGCGCGAACTGGTTTCCGGCGGCGACGCGCGACGTCCGCGTCAACGTGCAGCTCATTCGTGTGAATCGCTCGCCGGTGAATAGCTCGTTCGGCTACTATGTCGGCGGTCAGAAGGGGATGACCGCGTCGCTGGCCGCGTCGGTCCTGTTCTGAACGCCGAGCGTTCGACGCCGGAACCACGCCGAGGAGTACGCGAGCACACGCAGCCGCGCCGCCGGCGCGTGCGTCGCCTGCGTGCTCGCGTTGACGCGCGCGTACGGAGCTTGACGTCGAACCGCACGCCCGAGACGATCACGACATGCGCAGCGCCCTGATCGTCGGTGACCTTCAGCAAGGGATCGTCGACAACTATCCCTTCGTCAAGAACGTCGTGCCCGCGGTTTCCGAGCTGCTGCCACGTGCCCGTGCGGCGGGCGTCCTCGTGGTGTTCGTACGGTTGGCCTTTCGTGCCAACGGTGCAGACATCTCCGGCGAGCCGTTCGCAACGTTCTACCGCGCTGGCGAGCTGTTCCATGAGGGCTCACCCGGCACGAAGCCAGCGTTCGAGGTGACCACTGATGATGTGGTCGTACTCAAGCGTCGGACGAGCGCGTTTGCGGGCACCGACCTTGATCTCGTGCTTCGCGCGCGCGGCATCGACTCGCTTTCGCTCACCGGTGTGGCGACCAGTGCCATGGTTGCCGCCACGCTGTACGACGCCTCTGATCGAGGCTATCGGCTGACCGTCCTGCGCGATGGATGCGCCGACAGCGACCCGGCCGTGCACGAATGTCTGGTCGAGAACGTGTTTCGCGCGAGGGGAGCCGAGATCCTCACGTGCGCGGAGTTTTCGACGCGGTCGCGACCAGGCTGACGGCCCGGGCGTTGCGTACGGCTAGACGAACAGGGGCGGTCAAAGCGGGGCGAACCTCGCGGTGAAGTGCCGCAAGAAGGGTGGTTCGAACGCAATGCGAACGCCACGTAGCGTTTCGCGTCTCTTCGCAACGTCGGCGATGCCCTCGAGCACGTAATCGAAGTGTGCCTGGGTGTACACCCGCCGTGGGATCGCGAGACGGACGAGCTCCATTGTAGAAGGTCTAAACGTCCCATCCGGCGCCTTGCCGAACATCACGGAGCCAATCTCGCAACTCCGTATCCCTTCGGCGCGGTACAGCTCGATGGCCAACGATTGCGCAGGGAACTCGTGCGGCGCGATATGTGGCAACAGGCTTCGTGCATCGATGTAGACCGCATGTCCACCGGGCGGTCGAACCGTGGGAACGCCGCAGCTTGCCAGACCATCTGCAAGGTATCGGATCACGGCTTCGCGATAGGACAGGTAGCGTTCGTCGAGGACTTCATCGAGCCCGACGGCAAGCGCCTCGAGATCGCGCGCCGCGAGGCCGCCATACGTGGGAAAGCCCTCGGTCAGGATCAATGCGTTCCGCAGACCAGTGAGCCACGTGTCCTCGCGCAACGCGATGAATCCACCAATGTTGACGAGGCCATCCTTCTTCGCGCTGACAAGACATCCGTCCGCGCAATCGAATACCTCTCGCGCGATCTCTCGAGCACTACGTTCGCGTTGGCCAGGTTCACGAACCTTGATGAACCACGCGTTCTCGGCGAAGCGACAAGCGTCGAGCAGGAACGGGATGCCGTGCGCTCGGCAGACCGCCGACACCGCGCGGATATTCTGTAACGACACCGGTTGTCCACCGCCGGTGTTGTTCGTGATCGTCATCATCACGAACGGCACGCGACCCGGATGTTCGCGCAAGAACGCCTCGAGCCGAGGCACATCCATGTTGCCCTTGAACGGATGCTCGAGGAGTGGGTCGCGGCCTTCTGCAGCTACCAGGTCGAGTGCTTCGACACCGAGCTGTTCGAGGTTGGCGCGCGTCGTGTCGAAGTGATTGTTCGAAGGGACCAGCTGACCCGGTTTGCAGCGTAGCGAGAACAGCAGGTGCTCGGCCGCACGACCTTGATGCGTTGGAATGACATGCCGGTAGCCAGTGACCCGCTGTACGACCTCTTCGAAGCGATAGAAGCTGCGCGACCCAGCGTAGCTTTCATCGGCAACCATCATGGCGCCCCACTGCGCCGCGCTCATCGCGGACGTCCCGGAGTCCGTCAAGAAGTCGAATGTCACGTCGGCCGCGCGAAGGCCAAACAGGTTGTAGCCGACGTCGGCGAGAATGCGGGCCCGCTCGTCGACGCTCCGCAACGGTAGAGGTTCTACGACCTTGATCTTGAACGGCTCGATACTCGTGCGGTGTTCCATGCGATCGACGGCGCGTGCAAGAACCGCGACGTGCCTCGAGCGCGCGATTCACGCAAAGGGTGCGGTGAGGCGCGATCTTGACGAACGCGTTGCGTATCGCCTCGTGGCATGACGAGCGCCCTTCCCGAGTGGCCTTGGGGGCGCTCGGCAACCGCCAGGGATGCACCTCGCTCGCATGGCGGTCGCAACACCAGCGGTCTGGCGATTGCAGTCCGCGGCGGGATGACCAATACGCCGCGTCCCGCTGAACGCTCCTGGGCCGAGCCATGGAAAGTGAAGATGGTCGAGCCGCTGCGGATGATTTCAGCGGCAGAGCGTAGCCGCGCGATCGCGGAAGCAGGCTTCAACACGTTTCTGCTGAGGAGTCAGGACGTCTACATCGACCTGCTCACCGACTCGGGAACGAGTGCGATGAGCGATTATCAATGGGCCGGCATGATGCTTGGCGACGAGGCGTACGCGGGGAGTCGCAACTTCTACAATCTCGAGGCCGCAGTTCAGAAGTACTACGGCTATCGGTTCATCACGCCGACGCATCAGGGCCGAGGCGCCGAGCACATCCTGTCCAGGATGTGCATTCGCCCGGGTGATTACGTGCCGGGTAACATGTACTTCACGACGACGCGCCACCATCAAGAGGAGGCAGGCGGTACGTTTGTCGACGTCGTCGTTCCAGAGGCTCACGATCCGAATCACCTCGCTCCATTCAAGGGCAACATCGACCTGCGCGCGCTATCGGACCTTATCGAGCGCGTCGGTCCTCAACGGATTCCGTATGTGTGCGTGGCCGCGACCGTGAACATGGCAGGCGGGCAGCCCATCTCGATGGAGAATCTGCGGCGCGTACGAGAGCTGACGAAGCCACTCGGAATTCGGATCTTCCTCGATGCGACGCGCGCGGTCGAGAACGCATGGTTCATCCAGCAGCGCGAGGATGGATACCGGACCCGTTCGGTCGCCGAGATCTTGCGCGAGCTCTGCTCGTACAGCGACGGCTGCACGATGTCGGGCAAGAAGGACTCGCTCGTGAACATCGGCGGCTGGCTCGCGGTCGATGACCCGGCGCTCCACGAAGAGGCATCGTCTCTCGTCGTCGTCTATGAAGGCTTGCACACCTACGGCGGACTTGCGGGCCGCGATATGGAGGCGATGGCTCGCGGTATTGAAGAGTCCGTTCAGGACGATCACATGCGCGCTCGCATCGGCCAGGTCGTGTACCTCGGGGAGAAACTACATGGTTGGGGGATCCCGATCGTGCGCCCGATCGGCGGTCATGCCGTCTATCTGGATGCGCGCGCGTTCTATCCGCACATTCCGCAAGACCAGTTCCCGGCCCAGGCGCTGGCGGCCAACCTTTACGAGGATTCGGGTGTGCGTACGATGGAGCGCGGCATCGTCAGTGCTGGGCGCGACCGGGAAACGGGCGAGCATCATGTGCCGAAGCTCGAGCTGGTCCGACTGACCATCCCGCGTCGCGTCTACACGCAAGCGCATATGGACGTCGTCGCCGAATCAGTCGCCACGGTGTGGGATGAACGTCATCGCGCGCGCGGCTTCCGTATGGTGCACGAGCCCAGATATCTGCGCTTCTTTCAGGCGCGCTTCGAACGCATGAGCTGACGGCGCCGTCAGGGCGACGAAGGTCGAGGTGGGGAGTGCCGGTCGCGGGGCAACTCCTGCTCCGCTACCGAGCGACCAGCGCGTCCAGCGCGCGGTAACAGGCTTCCATGCCTTCGTCCATGCCGGAGGCGAGCGCACCGTCGCGATCTACGTTGGACGTCAGCAACGTGCCGGGGCACGCTCGCGAGGCTCGCGTCGGCAACGAGCTGCACGCCGAACGCATGCGCGTCCATGCCAAGTAGCACAGTCATCGATCGTTTCGGGCGCCGACCTGTGGGCGTTGCCGGCGCAGGACATGCGCGTTCCGGCGGTTCGCGCGGGCCTACCCGTTGCCGCCGGTCCGGCGCTGGTCGCGTGCGCGTGTTGGCTATCCGCTCCGACCGATCGCGGTGCGAGCTCGGGTTCGTCGCTTGCACATGGACGGTGCATGGCGATCGCAGCATTCCCCCACGAGTACGTTGTCGAGCTGAACGAGGACCAGTTGGCGGCGGCAGGTGCCGTACCGCTCGATATCGGTCCGCCGTCGCAGTTCGGCGGGACGGATGACGTCTGGAGCCCCGAGCACCTTCTGGTCGGCGCCGTACTGGCTTGCTTCAAGACAACCTTCGACGCGTTCTGCCGGCGCGAGAACCTGGTGGTTCGCGCGTTTCGCGCTACCGCGACCGCTTTGCTCGCAAGGAGCAAGGAAGGTCCGGTCTTTCAGGTCATCGAGCTCGTCGTCGACGTCGCAACCGATGATGAGGCGCGCGCCCGCGCTGTTGTCGCCACCGCCGAACGTCAGTGCATCATTTCCCGTGCGCTGGTCGCGCCGGTTCGGGTGACCGCGCGAGTCAGCTCGGCCGCGGCGCAGCCAGACGCGGTGGCCGGGCTCTGAGTCTCAGCTGGGCGAACCAGCACTCCTTGCGGCCCGAGACTGTCGAGCCACCGGGCTTAGCGGCCGAGCACGTCGTTGAGCGTCTCGAGCAGCTCGTCGATCTTCACCGGTTTGGTCAGGTACCGGAAGAAGCCGGCGTCACGTGCGCGGATGGTGTCGCGCGACATCGCCGCCGCGCTGAGCGCGATCACCGGGATGTGACGGGTCTCCGGCCAGCTCGCCAGCACCTTCACCGCATCGAAGCCGCTCATGCCGGGAAGGTTGATGTCCATGATGACAACCGCGGGTTGCTGCGCACGGACGAGCTCGATTCCGATCTCCGCTGTCGGCGCGGTGAGCAGCTCGACGGCTGGGAGCTCCGAGATCAGCTCGCGCATGAACACGATGTTCGATGGATTGTCTTCGATGTAGACGATGCGGTGCGCTGCCGATGCGGCGGCGAGCGGGCTGCCTTCCGGCGCTCTGGCCTTGACCAGGTCGCCACTGTTCGAGGTTGCGATGTGGATCGGAACATCGACCCAGAACTCGGAGCCGACACCGACCTCGCTCGAGAACCCGACGGAACCCTGCATCAGCTCCGCGAGCCGCTTGCTGATCGAGAGGCCGATTCCGGTGCCCTCGATCGGTCCAGTCTCCTGTCCCGCGCGCTGGAAGGGCTCGAAGATTCGACCGCGCTTGTCGACGGGGATGCCAATGCCGTCATCGACGACGGACAGGCGGACACTGCGATCCGATCCCAGCGCGCGGAACACGACCCGGCCGCCGGGCCGATTGTACTTGATGGCGTTGGAGCCGAAGTTCATGAGGATCTGCGCGAGTCGCGTCCGATCTGCGACGACACTCGGCACCTCCGAGAGCTCGGTGACGAGCTGGATCTCCGCACGCTGCGCCATCGGCTCGAGCGTCGTCAGTACATCGGAGAGCATGTCGGGCACCCCGACGGGTTCGGTCGAGATCGTGACACCACCCGCCTCGATCCGTGCGAGGTCGAGGACCTCGTCGATCAGACGCAGCAAGTGCTCGCCGCCCGTCAGGACGTGGCCGAGCCGTTCGAGCTGGCGCTCGCTGAGGGGCTGCTTGCGATCGCGTTGCAGCAGCTGGGCAAAGCCGAGGATCGCGTTGAGCGGTGTGCGGAGCTCGTGGCTCATCGACGCGAGGAATTCGCTCTTGGCCGCGCTCGCGGCCTCCGCCTGTTCGCGCGCGCGACGCAATTCCTCCGCGCGCAGGATGTCGTCGGTGACATCGATGATCAGAGAGACGGTGCCGTGCTCGGCGGTCGCGCGATCGGTGATTCGCAAGCTGCGGCCGGACTTCGTCCGCAGCTCGAAGGACCCAGACGGCTCGTGGTGATAGGCGATCCAGCGCTGTCGAACGTCGTCGGGCGACCCGGGGCTCGCGTCGATTCCCGCGAGGATCGCATCCGCGACCTCGTCGAAACGACGACCGACGATGGCGCCTCCGATCGACGGCCCGACAAGCTGGCGAAACGCACTGTTGACCAGGACGACCCGGTCCGCCTCGTCGAACAGCGAGAAGGAGTCCTGAATACTATCGACCGCGCTGAGGAGATACGCATTCGCGCGACGCGCCTCGGTTTCGATCCGCTTGCGGTCCGTGACATCGCGGATCGCCGCGGAGAACATGGTCCCTTGTTCGACCTCGATCGGGCTCAGGCTGATCTCGACCGGAAACTCCGAGCCGTCGTGCCGGCGACCGAAGAGCTCGAGGCCGGAGCCCATCGGGCGCGATCGCGGTGCCTGGGTGTAGCCGCGCAGGTGCTCCGGGTGCCGACCACGATAGCGATCCGGGATGAGCACTTCGATCTGCTTGCCAATGAGCTGGTCACGCGAATAGCCGAACAAGCGTTCGATCTGAGCGTTGACGAGAATGATCGTGCCTCCTCGATCAGAGACGACGATCCCGTCGGGAGCCGACTCGAGGAGCTCGCGAAACCAGCGCTCCGGCGGAGCGGCGCTGTTACGTAGCATCGAGGCTCACCGCGAAAATCGTGCCCGGATTTCCATCCTCGATCCAGATCGTTCCCCCCTGGGCCTCGACCGCGAGCTTGCAGAACGCGAGGCCGAGCCCGTGACCTGTTCGTATCGCGGTCGTGCCCTGCACGAACCTCTCGAAGACGTGCTGCCGAAGCTCCGCTGGGATCCCGAGCCCGCGATCGGCGACGCGCAGCTCGACGCGGCCAGCATGGGCGACAGCACTCACCTGGACGACCGTATCCTCCGGCGCGTACCGGAGCGCGTTGTCGAGCACGTTTTCGATCACGCGACGGATCAGGTCCAGATCTGCTCGCACCGCGGGCACGCTGACGTTCGTCTCCAACGAGACGCGACCAGCCCGCGCACGAACCTCCATGGCCGCCACCACCTCGGCGACGAGCTCCGGCAACGCCACGCGTTCGAGCGTCGGTGTCAGGCGACCCTCATCCGCTTTGCTGAGATCGAGGAGGTTCGTGATCATCCGAAGGAGCGCGCGAGAGTCCGACTGAATGTGTGCCGCGGCGCCGCGACTGCGCTCGGTCCCGGCCGGATCTCGAATCACGCGCTGGGCATTCAGCTCGATCGCATGGACGGGGTTCTTCAGATCGTGAACGAGGAATGCGATGAGCCGTTCGCGCTGTAGCTGCATCCGCATCAAGTCGTCGCGCTGCGTGCGAATCAGCTCGTAGAGCTCGGCGCGCTCGGCCGCGATCCGGCGCAGCTTCATCGCCGCTTCGACCCGCATGACGAGCTCGTTCGGCCGGAACGGCTTGGTGATGTAGTCGTCGCCCCCGGCGAGCTTTGTGCGGTCGAACGTCTCCACATCGCGCTGCGCGGTGACAAACACGATCGGAACGTCGGCGCCGTGGGGGAGGGCGCGCATCTGTTCGCAGGCGGCGACACCGTCCATACCCGGCATCCGGACGTCGAGAAGGACGCAATCGGGTAGCTCGCGCTCGAATGCCGCGATCCCTGCCTCGCCGGTCGACGCGAGGATGACGCGGTAGCCTTCGTCCTCGAGCGTGGCCTGGGCGAGCGCGCGGTTCTGCGCGTTGTCGTCCACCACGAGGACCGCCATCTGCGCCATGGTCGCGAGACGATAGCAGAACGGTGAGCCGGCTCGCGGGCTCGGATGGCAGGATGGGGCAGGGGCTGGGTATCAGGGTCCGCCCGAATCGCCTGCAACAATCGCGCAGGCTCGGCCGCTTTGCCGTCCTCGACGCAAGCGTTGCGCCCGTCGCTGAATACGTCCGTGGTACGCGAGTTGCGTTGGCGATCGATCATGAGGACCAACCAGACCCAAGTCGTCGTTGCCTTCGACTTCACCAACAGCGGCCGCGCGGCCCTCTATCGAGCGCTCACCCTCGCGGCGCAGTCCCCATCCAACGTTCTTCACTTCGTGTGCGTCATCGAGCCGCATGGGTCGGGGATCCCATCGATCCCGCTCCACGGCGCAGCGACCTATCAATATGCAGAGCGCGTTCAGCAGGAGCTCGCAGAGGCCATCCCCCAGGAGCTGGCGGGCATGAACATCGCGACGCATGTCCACTACTTCGTTCACGCCCGGATCGGGAAGCCCGCAGACGAGATCCTCCAGCTCGCGCGTGAAGTCGGCGCCGATCAGATCATCGTCGGCACGAAGGGCGTCACCGGTGTCGAACGGCTCGTACTCGGCTCGGTCGCAGAACGTGTCGTTCGCGAAGCGCGCTGCAGCGTCGAGGTCGCGCGCGCCAAGACCTACGACCACGTGGCCCTGCTCGAGATGACGGAAGTCCAACCGCATGGCGACTACGTTCGCCCGCATCGCTACTCGTACAGCGATCACCGCGCCGAGCAGCGACCGCTCGATTGGCCGCTGTACTGACCGAGGGCGCGGAACCGACTCCGGGAGAAGGCTGTTCCGGGCGTCAACGCTTGGCAGTGGACTGCGCGAGTGCTGCCAGTTGCAAGTCACCGACGACGGCGGTCGGCGCTCCATCGCGCACGAGCAACGTGACCGGACTGATGCGATCAGGCACCGCCGCCTCGTCGTGCTCGCGCCGCGCATACGCGACGAACGCGGTCATTCCCTCGATGCCCGCGCCCACGCCGCCGACCAGGAGCCGCCCACGTCGCGGTGCAGCGGCCAGGTACACCCGGCCCCCGAGGATCGTGTGGAGCGCGGCCAGATGATCGCCGTCCAGCAGTAGCTCCGCGGCGTACGTTCCATTCGTCGCGAGATTCACGCCTGGCAGGTGGTCGAGGGACTCGTTCGAGAGCTTCTCGTCGAGCATCGTCACGATCGCGTACCCGCGCATCTCGTCAAGAGACGCACGCTGCGACGCCGGCACGTGAACGAATGCGCCGTCGCGCTCGATCATCCACGCCACCTGTGGAATGAGCTCGTGCTCGCCGAGCGGGCTCTTCGGCGGATTCTCGATCAACGGCTCGACGAGAGCGTCCTTGGGTGCCGTCCCGGCGGGTACGAGTCGGGGCGCGTATCGCGACATCGGCACTTCGTAGCGCACCGCGGGCAGGATGGCTCGGCCGGCGCGCCCGAGCTCGACGCAATGCCATGCGAGCCTCTCGACGTGAAGATCCGAGGCGCGCAGTCAGGTGCGTGAGTCCAAGTCGACGAGCACTTTCGATCTCCGGGTGGTTGCGTGAGCCTACGGGCGCGGCGATGGTTCCCCGATGCTCGCCCGGACCGCGTTTGTCGTCGTCCTCGTCCTCGTCCTCGCTGCCTGTCGAGACGATCCGAAGACCGCGGCACCGCCCGCTGCCGCCGCCGCCCCCGCCCACATCACCGTCACCAGGCTGTCGCCTCCCAGTGCCGGCGACGGCGTTCTCGATATCGAGATCCGGAACGACAGCGACAAGGAGCTCGCCTGCTACCATCTCGAGGTCTTCTACCAGGACGCGCACGGTGCGCCCGTCCCGGTGCGGATCAACGGCAGGGACAAGCGCGCGACCACGACCTCGATCAGTCTTGGTCAGGCGATCTGCAAACCACACGCGACGTGCACGGCGCAGCTGAAGTACCTCGAGGTCCCCGCCGGTGCCGTCGCCGCGACCGTGCGACCGCTGAGCATCAAGGCGATGAACGCGCGACGAACAGGCTGCGAGGAGACGCCGCTGTTCGCGCAGCGGATGACTCCGCCGTGAACCGAACGGCGGGCCCGCCATCTCGAGGCCACCGGCAGAGGCAGGCAACGGCCACGCGCGCAACACTTCGCAACGAATGCACGTGCCGTTGCGTGCGCGCCACGCACTGACACACATCGCTCACAGATTTCTGTCGCGGCACCGTCGTCCGCCTCGACGTGACGCATGGTTGAGCGCGGCTGCCGCTGGCGTTTGGCTTGCTAGCGTTCGTGGTCATGCGTATTGCAGCGTTGCTCCTTCTTGCCGCCTGCGGGTCGACAATCCGCACCACCGAGATCAACCCGGCGCCGCATCCTCTCGGCGCGCGGCCACCCGAGACCGTCGAGGTCTTCACCAGCGGACCGCCCGCGCGGCCCCATGTCGACGTATCGTTCCTCGAGATCCAGCAGGAGAGCAAGCTGTCGATCGATGACACCCGTGAGCTCATCGCGAAGCTGCGCATCGAGGCCGCCGCGCGAGGCTGTGAAGGGCTCGTGATCGGCGGCGTCACCCACGAGCCCACGGGCGGGGACCAGACCACCTCGTTGAAGGGCATGACCGCGACGTGCATCGTGTACACGGACGCCGATCCGCAGCTCGCGGCCGGATCACGCACCGAGTAAGCGAGCGCCATGCGGCAGGGCCGCGGGATCGGGCTCGGTTCAGTGCACGCCGTCGGGCTGGGGGGCATTTGCCGTGTGCATCTTCGCGAGCGCGTCTGTGGCCTCGCGCTGCAAGCATTTCACACGACGTGCGCGCTTGAGGGCGTCCACTACGCGAGTGTCCGTGAGCTGGGCGAGCTGCGCGATCGTTTGCCTCCGCTCCTCGCACGACGCGATCTGCCGCAGATCGAGGGACCAACTGGCGACCCGGTCGATCCGGTCTGCGATGCCGTCCCGTTCAGCGAGCATGGCCGCGCGACGCCGGCCATCGAGAAGCTTCCCGGTCGAGGCGTATCCAATGACCTCGTCGTGCGCCGGCGGCTACAACTCGTAGAGCAGGTCGAGCGCGAGGACGGCGGTGAGCGAGTCTTTGCTGTCGAGCATCGAGATCAGATTGGCCCGCAATGTCGGGTCGTGCGCGAGTGCAGGCATGGCACGCAACGCACATTCGTAGGCGGCGAGTGCCTCCAGCCGTTGCTCGAGCCCGAAGCGTGCATGACCGAGCGCGAGGTACGATCGTCCGTGCTCGGGCTTCGTGGGGCCGGCAAGCTCTGGCTCGAGCATCGCCACGGCGGCGCGCTGCTTGCCGGACGCGATCAATGCGCTCGCACGCTCCGCCAGGGTGTCCTGGTGGCCCAATCCGAGTCGCGCCGCTGGCGCGGCATCGCTTCCGCCCCCGCCGGCGCCAAGCACGAGCACGGCGACCACGGCGACGGCTGCGGCTATACCCGCAGCAAGGAGGACCCTGCGTCTTCCGCCTCGATGCACCTGCTGGGTCCGTGCGCGCGCAACGCTCGACGCGCGGCCCACGGTGACCTCTCCGGGTGCCACAGGCTGGCGGCCTTGTACCGAGAGCGTGTTCGCGTTCGTCGGTGCGTCGCTGATGGGCGATCCGAGGGATGCGTGTGCCTCGTCGAGCGCGACGATCATGTCAGCCGCGCAGCGAAATCGATCCTCGGGCCGCTTGGCGAGCGATCGGGCGACGAGGCCTTCCACCTGAGGCGTAAACGCGGTCGATGGAGCATTTGCACGTAAGGCCGGAGCGGGATCGAATGCGTGCATTCTGAGAAGCACCGTCGGATCCTCGTGATCGAATGGAGGTCGGCCCGTCAGCATTTCGTAGAGCATCGCGCCGGTCGAGTAGATATCGATACGCGCGTCGATCGGCTGACCCGTGACCGATTCGGGCGCGATGTAGAGCGCGGAGCCGAAGATGCTGAAGCCGACGCTCGTGAGGTTGGCTTCGCCGAGCCCGGCAACGGTGTCCGCGAGGAGCTTCGCGACGCCGAAGTCGAGCACCTTGACCAGGTCGCCCTCACCGCCCGTCGCGAGCATGATGTTCTCGGGCTTGATGTCTCGATGGACGACGCCGAGCCCGTGAGCTGCATCGAGTGCCTCGAGCAGCTGCCGGACGATCTGTAGCGCGCGATGTTGTTCGATCGCACCGCGGTCCATCAGCTCGCGAAGCGATTCCCCCGGGACCAGCTCGGTTGCGAGGAAGAGTGCGCCGTCATCGAGCTGCCCCATGTCGACGAGTTGCACGATGTTCGGGTGGCTGAGCAACGCGAGCGTCTTGCCCTCGCGGAGAAATCGTGGAGCGAGCTCCTTCTGGTGGTGCTTGTGCAGCACCTTCAACGCGACGTGCCGGCCGGCCGCCGTGTCCTGTGCGTCGTACACGTGGCCCATCGTGCCGCTGCCGAGCGGCCCGACGATCCGGTAGCCGGCAGTCACCGCTCCGATCAGGCCGTCAGTGGGTGCGTCATCCTGCACGTTCTCCCGATCGTAGAGCCCGGCGAGCCCGGGGCGAAAGAGGGGCGGTGTCCTACTCGGCCTCCCCCCGGAGGGGGCGTGGCCTGCACGCATGCGTCCGGGCCAATTTCGCGTGTGCTTGGTCGTCGAGTCGACGGAGTGGTCGCGCTCGGCGGGACCGCTTACATGTCATCACGTCCGGCGCCGCGCGCGTCTGTCGCAGCGTGCGCGGCATCCGTGGCGCACCCGCGCGCTCGCAGCGGCCCAAAGGAAGGTGGTTATCGCCTCGTGGATGCGTGCCGCACACTCGAAGAGGCACAGCGAGTCTCGGCGGGCGCGCGTTCGTCGATAAGCAGTCACACCTCGAATGCACGCTGCTCGCGGTGTGGTGATTGAATTCGGGGCGGCCAACAAGATCGAAGTAGCGGTGGACAGCGACGATGATCTTGATCGG
>DAIRFU010000446.1:0-6075 GCA_036794935.1 Kofleriaceae bacterium
GCCAGGGAGACCAGCCGCTGCTGCGCGCCGTCGTGCAGGTCGCGCTCGATGCGGCGGCGGGTGTGGTCGGCGGTGGCCACGATGCGGGCGCGCGAGGCCGTCAACGCCGCCTGGCCCTCGGCGTTGGCGATCGCGGTGGCGATCAGCTCGGTGAAGGCAGCGAGCCGGGCCTCCGTGTCAGGCAACGGCGGCTCCTCGCCGGTCGACGCGACCATCATCGTGCCCCAGAGGTGGCCCTGGACGGTGATCGGCGCGCCAACGGCGGAGCGGATGCCGAGCGCGGCGGTCACAGCCGCGCCGACGTCGTCGTCGCTGTATCGGTCCATCCGAGCCGGGCGCCCGGTGTCGCGCACGAACCTGCTCACGCCGCGTTCGCCGAGCGGAAGCCGGTTCCCGACCCCTACGGTGCCGCCGGTTGCGTTCCACCCGGCGACTACCGTCACGGTGTCGTCCGCGGAGTACCGTCCGATGAACGTGCGGTCAGCGGGAAGCAGCCGCCCCACCTCCTCGGCAACGGCCGCGAAGACCACCGGCGGCGGTGCCGCGCTAGCGACCAGCGTCGCCACCCGCCGCAGCGCCGCCTGCTCGTCGGCGAGCTGTTGGAGAGCCTCGCGTGACTCGGCATTTGCGATCGCGGTGGCGAGCAGCTCGGTGAAGTCGGCGAGGCGCGCCTCGGTGCCTTCCGGCAGCTGCTCTGTGCTGGAAACGACCATTGCTCCCCAGAGCCGTCCGGCTACAACGATCGGGATGCCGACCGTGGAACGGATCCCGATCCGACGGACCGCGTCCACGATCTCACCTTCCAGCCGCGAGTAATCGTCGATGCGGGCCGCATTGGCGCTCGTACGCACGAGTCGAAGCACGTTCGTGCCCTCGAGTGACCACCGGCTGCCGACGGGGAATAGCGGTCCTTCCGACGAGTAGCTGGCGCACTCGGTTGCCGTGCCGTCGGGCTCGTAGCGCGCGACGCTCACGAGCGGGACGTCGACAACGCGGGCGACCTGCTCGGCCACAACAGCGAACAGATCCTGAGGCTGCGCACCCTCCGCCACGAGCGTCGCAACGCGGCGTAGCGCGTTCAGCTCGGCGCTGGCTACGCGGCGGTCCGTGACGTCTCTGGCCACGCCGTAGATGACGCCTTCCTCCGGCCGGGTGCGCGTGTTCCACTCGAGCCAGCGCACCGAGCCGTCGGCGCAGACTTGGCGACACTCGAACCCGACGATGTCGTTGCCGTGCGCGAGTTCACCGAGGACCGCGCGAACAGACTCGCGATCTTCGGGGTGGACGTTATCCATGAGCGGCCTGGCGAGCAGCTCCTCTTGCGTGTACCCGAGGATGCGCGCGAACGCTGGATTGACGAGCTTCAAATACCCATCGAACCCCGCGATGCAGAACGCATCAAGCGACAGATCGAAGTGCCGTACCAGCTCGTCGTCGAAAGGCTCGCTCGGCTCCATCATCCCTAGTCTGATCCTTCCGTGCACCCTGCGAAAGACCGCTTGAGCCGGCCTGGGCGATGCGTTAGCGTGGCCTAACCTCGTTCGGGAGGGCCGAGGATGAAGATCTCGGCGATCGGGCGGACCGGCAGACGCTCGGCAATCGTTGCGACTCTGGCGGTGACAATTGGGGCGTGCGGGCCTGCGAGCGACGAGGGAGCCGCGCCCAGCGTCCCGCGCATCAAGTCGTCGAGAGCTCTCGGCACGACGCAAGGGCCGAACGGTGAACGCCCGACGCCGAACAGCGCCCTCAGGCTCAGCTCGAACGAGATCGCCAAGGTGCGCGCGGGTCGCTACACGGCCGCACTCGTCTGGCATGAGGGCTCGGACTTCACCGGTGCCGTCGACGCCGGCGTGCGCGATGAGTTCAGCGTGCTCGGGATCAGGGTGGTCGCCGAGACAAGCGCGAACTTCGACGCGGCGAAACAGAAGGCCGACGTCGAGACGGTCCAGGCCAAGCGGCCGTCGGTCTTGCTGACGCTTCCCGTCGATTCTGTCGTGACCGCGTCGGCGTACCAGGCGGCTGCACGCCAGGGGACCAAGATCGTGCTGCTGTCCAGTGTCCCGCAGGGGATGACGTACGGCCGCGACTACGTCAACCTCGTGACCGATGACCTGTTCCAGATGGGCAAGCGTGCGGCCGATGCGCTCGCCGCGGCGATCGGCGGCAAAGGCAAGATCGCGTACTTCTTCCATGACGCCAACCACTACGTCACCAACCAGCGCGATCAGGCGTTCCTGAGCACGATCACCGGCAACTACCCCGACATCGACGTGGTCGCGAAGCGTGGAATCGCCGATCCGAACCGAGCGCAGGATGTTGCCGCCGCAACGCTGCTGAAGCATCCGGACCTCGCCGGCGCGTATGTCATGTTCGCCCAGCCGCCCGGCGAGGGCGTGCTCGCGGCGCTCCGCGCCGCCGGAAACACGAAGATGGTGTTGGTCACGCTCGATCTCGACGAGCCGCTGGCGCTCGACATGGCCAGGGGGGGCCAGACGTTCGCGCTGATCGTCGACCGCGCGTATGATCTCGGCCGGGCGATGGCGAGGTCGGCAGCGTACGGGCTCCTCGGTAAGAGGGCTCCGCCGTTCGTGATCGTGCCGGCGCTGACCATCACGAGGTCGAATCTCGTCCAGGGCTATCGCGTATCGCTGCACCGCAGCCCGCCTGCGAGCGTCATGAAGGCGCTCGGTAAGTAGCTCGCATGGCGGCTTCGAAGCGCGCGGAGGTGGTCACGCGGCTGCGTGAGGTCGAGCCGCGTCGCTTTGTCGTCTACGCCGTCTTCCTGCTGATCTTCGTCTTCTTCGCCGCCACGCTGCACGATGACGGTTTTCTCAGCCACACCAACCTGCTCAACATCGTTCGGCAGACGACGCCCATCACCGTGATGGCCGTCGCTGTCGTCTTCGTCCTCAGCGCCGGCGAGATCGACCTCTCGCTCGGGGCGGTCGTCGCTCTGTCCGCGCTGGTCACAGCGGAGGTGATGCAGAGTCACAGCGCGGTCCTCGCGATCGCCGCCGGGCTCGGTGTCGGCATCGGCGTAGGCGTCGTCAACGGTCTGTTCGTGACGGCGCTTGTGCTCCCGTCCTTCCTTGTCACGCTCGCGTCGATGGGGATCGTCATCGGTGTTGCGCGCTCCATCACCGATCTCCAGGCCGTCGCCGTGGTGAACCAGCGGTTTGTCGACATCTTCGGCTCCGGCAACCTCGGCCCGATCCCTGGCCTGGCGTTCTGGGCGCTCGGCGCGGTTGTGCTCGGCCACTTCGTGTTCCGATACAGACGCTTCGGAGCGCACGTCGTCGCCGTGGGCGACAACGCGCGGGCGGCTCGAGCGGCCGGCATCCGCGTCGACCGCGTCCGCCTGGCCGTCTTCGTCCTCAGCGGCGCCTCGGCCGCGCTCGCCGCGATCCTCTACACCGGCCGGCTGCAAGGCGCGAGCTACACGCTCGGCGAGCAGGACCTGCTCACCGTCATCGCGGCGGTCGTCATCGGCGGGACACGCCTGTTCGGCGGCGAGGGCAGCGTCATCGGCGCGCTGGTTGGGAGCCTGCTTATGGGAATGCTGACCAACGGCCTCATCCTGTGGGGTCTCGCCTCCTCCGAGCAGCTGATCGCCCAGGGTGTGCTGCTGCTGCTCGCGATCTCGCTCACGCTTCGCGGGCGGAGAGGACGCTGAGGTCGATGCCGCTCGTGCGAGTCGAGCACCTCAGGAAGGAGTTCGGGGCAGTTGTCGCGGTCGACGGCGTGACGCTCGACGCTGACGGTGGCGAGGTCGTCGCACTCGTGGGCGACAACGGAGCCGGGAAATCGACGGTCGTGAACTGCCTCGCGGGCGTCTATCCGCCGACGTCCGGGCGGATCCTGCTCGACGGGGCCGCAGTCCAGTTCCCCCACCCGCTCGAAGCCCGCAGGCAGGGGATCGAGGCCGTCTTCCAAGATCTCGCGCTGGCCGATCTGCAGCCGGTGTACATGAACATGTTTCTCGGCCGCGAGCTCGTACGGGGCCTCCTCCGCCGGCTCGACCGGGAGACGATGTCAGCCGAGACCCAGAGGCTCCTCGACGATCTCGACGTGCGCATCGACAGCCCGCGCAAGACGATCCGCGATCTCTCAGGCGGCCAACGCCAGGCAGTCGCGATCGCCCGGGCAGTGCACTGGGCGCAGCGGCTCGTGCTGATGGACGAGCCGACGGCCTCGCTCGGCGTGGCCGAGACGCAACGCGTCGAAGAGCTGATTCGGCGGTTGCGCGACCGGGGAACGGCGATTCTTCTCATCAGCCATTCACTCGACCAGGTGTTCGGACTCGCCGACCGAATCTGCGTGCTCCGGCGCGGCAAGCAGGTCGGGATCCGCACCGCAGCGCAGACGACGGGCGAGGAGATCGTCGCGATGATCACCGGCCTCGTCTGAGGTACGTGCAGCGACCCACACCGCGTCTGCCCAGCCTTCCAAGGTGACGCGAGCACCTACCCATCGGGTCTCGTACACGTGCACCGCCGTCGACGAAGCCGTTCCTTGGCGCGGTCCCTACTGCGCCTGTCCTCTGCTCGCCACAGCGCCGCGGGCCATCGGCACGACGAAGGCAATGCCTGTGGCAGGGCACCGTCGTTCTGGTGCTCCGTCGGGTTCGCGCAGTCATGCCGAATAGTCCAATGCAGGCACGAACGTCCAGGATCATGCGGTTTCCACAGCCTCATGACCCAGGCGGATACCCGTGCCTGCCAAACCCATCATCCCCGATCCCAGCTGCCTGGCCCACCTCACCCCACCGACCACCGCCAGGTCCCGGACGCTGAAGCCCGCACCTGCTGGCCTATCTCGCCGCCGTCCCATGATGGCTTTGGAGTCATAGTGCTCCCCGTTCCAGGCAGGTACCGATCGTCTCGGCGTTTGGTGCGTCATTACCGGGCCCGGTCGACTGCCCCCTGCAGCTAGCAGGTAGGTGGGGTTTGCAGCAGACAAGAGGTAACGACTGATGCTGGTCGTGACGACAGCAGGCCGCCCCGGCGCGATCCTCGACGGCGTGAAGGCATCCACCACGATCGTCGAAGGAGGAACCAATGGCGGCCGTGCAGCGAACCGCGGAAGTCGACTGGACAGGAAGCATCGCACGAGGCTCCGGGCATGCCTCGGGAGGCAGCGGCGCGCTCGGTGACCTACCCATCACCGTCGCGTCGCGGTTCGGTGAGCCCGAGGGCAAGACCAGCCCCGAGGAGCTCATCGCGGCGGCGCACGCGGCCTGCTTCACCATGGCCCTGGGGTCGATCCTGGCGGCACGGCGAACCCCTCCCGAGCACCTGTGGGTAACCGCGACCGTGACGCTGGAGACGTCGGGGACGCCGACGATCGTTTCCAGCCGGCTCGAGGTGCATGGTGTGGTGCCCGGCGCGGACGCGGCCTCGTTCGACCGGGCGGCGCAGGAGGCCGAACGCAACTGCCTGGTGTCGCGGGCGCTCCAGGGCAATGTCGAGATCGGCGTGCAGGCCACCTTGGACGAACATCCCGGGTCGTCGGGCGTCGGCGCCGCGTGAACCCGACCCCGTGTCGTCGCCGGAACCGACCCTTGCGAAGCTCCGGCCCGCCGGCAGCATCGACCTGAGCAGGTGGCCGCCGGCCTCCGGCCCGACCCAGACCACCACGATGTGTCATTTCTTGAGCACGAGGGCGCAGGATGAACCGCACGCCCAGTCTGGAAGGAATGCACGCCGCCACGGCGAGCACGACAGGATGGATCGAGACCGACGCGGTCCACGGGCCCCAATGCCTGTTCTGCGGCGACCCGGCGGCCACGTTCAAGCCACTCGACCAAGGCTGGAACTCCTCGCTCAAGCGGCTGTGGTGGTGCCGGCCGTGTGAGACCACCTGGATCGACTGACCGCTGGGGTCACCGCGGACAACGCCATCCGGTCCTTCCGCGTCAGCGTCGCGGAAGCAGAAGAGTCCGGTGAAACCGGTGCCGATTGCTGCTAGCAGGTAGGCCAGGTTCCCGGCAGGCGGGAGGCGACGTTTGGTGCTCGCCACGGCGACACCAGGCCGCCGGGGCGTCATCGTCGGTGGAAGGTCGGCTCGACACCGGTG
>DAIRFU010000447.1:0-6066 GCA_036794935.1 Kofleriaceae bacterium
GTACAAGAACAACAACGAGCGCGTCAGCGGTCTGTTCAACCCGGTGAAGTATCCGGGCGGCCTGTCGTGGCTCGCGATGATCGAGTTCACCGCGCTCGGCCAGACACTCAAGGATCCGGACAAGACCGGCTCGACGACCGTGCAGAAGGGCTACGCCGGCGACGTCAACGTGCGCGTGATGATCGATCGCTGGCGGCTGCGCTTCGACGCCAGCATGCGCACGCTCGCGTTCATCCTGCACAGCCAGCCCAGCCTGCCGACCTACACCGACTTCCCCGATGACTACTCGACCTCGGCGGATCTGTTCGCCGCCGCGGGCATCGACCGCAACTTCGGCGACTTCATCACGGTGGGCGGCATCATCGGTGTCGAGAAGCCGGCGACGCTGACCTCGACCAAGGGGGTGCCCGGCGGCATGACCGGCGTGACCGGCAAGTCGACGGCGGTCATCCGCAACAACAACATCGACACCCTGATCACGATCCTGCCGGTGGGCGAGGAAGCCGTCGCGCAGTACGCGGGCAAGGGGTTCGTGAAGCTCGATTTCGGGCGCATCTACAGCGCGCTCGTCGAGGTCTTCTACAGCTACGACGCGAACACGACCCGCTACGCGCGCACCGACCCGGGCAACCCCGAGTCGCCGTTCGAGTTCCAGTTCGGCGAGTTCAACCAGCTCGGCGTGAACGCGACGCTGCAGGCGCGCTTCTAGCGCCGGCTGAACCGCGTTTAGGCGTTTTTCGGACCCCGCTGCTCTGCACTCCGGAGCGTGGCGGGTACCATCGCTCTCCGCTCCTGGTTTTGGGACCGGGGCTTACGTATGGGCGATCCGCAAGACACCTCCTCGGTCGGCGACCTGGTGCGCGCCACCGTCCGGCGTCTCGCGGCGCTGTTCTCGCGAATCATCAAGGGATTCGCGGGGATCGCGCCGGTGATCGCGCTCGGCTGCAATGGTCCGAAGGTCGCCACGAGCCACGACGAGGACGCAGCGGTGGCGATCGCACAGCCGCGCAAGATCACGCCCTCGGAGGAGCCGCGGCCGCTCGGCCGGTTCAACATCACCTTTTACTACGTGGTCGGCGAAGAAGAGGTCGCGCGGGTCGCGGTGAAGAAGGCGGCCAAGGCAGCCAACGAGAACCAGCCGGCGAGCGACGCCGGCGTGCAGACCGAGCTCGCGGCGGTCGCCCCCGAGCTGGTCAGCCTCTACGAGCCGCGCGCCTGCAAGGCGATCGCGGAGGTCTCACCCGAGTTCGCCGCGCAGATCCAGCTCCAGGGCACCGGCAAGCTGCGCGATGGCCGCGTGCTCAACATCTGGGGCGCGTGCCCGTGCGAGCGCAGGCCGTGCTTCAAGGTGACCGAGAACCAGTGGGGCACGGCCGGCACCGGCAAGCCCCTCGAACCGTTCCGGACGGTCGCGGTCGACCGCAACGTGGTCAAGCTCGGCTCGCTACTCTACGTGCCGCTGCTCGAGGGCCGCACGATGCCCGGCCGCCCGCCGTGGGGCGGCTTCGTCCACGACGGCTGTCTCGTCGCCGACGACACCGGCGGGGGCATCGACGGCAAGCAGCTCGATCTGTTCGTCGGTCGCCGCGCCTATTACCTCGGCCTGTCGGGCATCCCCGGTGGCCACTCGTGGGCGCGTCACGTCCCGGTCTACGACGGCAGCAAGATCTGCGAGCGGAAGGGCCGCCGGGTCGCCCGCAAGACCGGCGCGATCTGACGCGGACCGATCAGGGCTGCGGTGCCGGTGGCGGGGTCGCGGCCGAGCCGGCGGCGCTGGTATCGGCGCCGCTGGTGGCCGGGGGCGTGGCGATCACCGTCGGCGACGGCTGCGCGGCCGGTGCCGGCGCGGGCTCGGCCTTGATCTCGATGGGCTTGGGCTGCTGCTGCTGCGCGTCCTCGGCCGTCGAGACGGTCGCGACGAAGCCGAGCAGACCGGCCAGGATCAGCGTGACGCCGGCCGTGCTCGCCCACCTCGCCGAGCTCTTGCAGCCCGAGTCGTCGATGCCGGGGCCGGCCATCTGATCGCAGTCGGCGGCGGTGTTCGAGAACGCCGAGATCGCGATGCCGGCGACGATCGCCGTGCCCTCGCCGATCTGCGCGTACGTGCGACGGCGCGCGTTGTGGGGGAAGCAGCCGAGCAGCGAGACCGAGACAACCAAGGCAACAGCAGCGCGGATCATGGTGCCCATTCTTGTAGCAGAACGCGGCTCAGCCGCGGGCGGCAACAACCGACCGGTGCTCACCAAAAGCGACGCGCTCGCCGCATCGTGTGAGCAACTCGAGTAGCCACCTTGCGCGTCGAGAGCTTAGCGCCGGGAGCCGCGACGTCGCACCGTCGCAGGGCTCACCGCAGCAGCGTGGCGCCGACGATCGTGCGGTCGGATCGCTGCGCGAAGACGAGCGCCCCGAGCGTTCCCCACGCCGGATCGATCGCGATGTCGCGCGTCGCCGTCGTGCCCGCCGCCGTGATGCGCTCGAGCCGGCGCACCACGCGATCACCGGCGAGCGTTTCGCCCGCGTTCTCGCCGTGCGCGATTTTCGTACGCGTGCCGTCCTGCCAGATCGCGACGAACACGTCCGCGCCGGCGGGCGCGGTCGCCGTCACGGTGAGCGCGCGCGGGCGCCACGTCGCGTGCGCGGTGATCGGGAGCTGGCGTGGCGCGTCCGCGATCGCGCGGAGCACGCGTGGCACGTTCGAGCCGACCATGCCGGCGCGGCCGCCGACGACGAGCTCCGGCGTGTAGACGCGATCGTCCCCGAGCGCGTGCGCGTAGCTGCGCTGCCGCTCGGTCCATGCCGGCAACGCGAACGGATCGGGCCAGCCGAGGTCGTCCCAGTAGTCGACGTGGAACGCGAGCGGCGCGACCGGCCGGCCGCCGACGCTGCCATCGTGGGCGAGCCGGCCGAGCAGCCGATCGGCCGGTGGGCACGAGCTGCAGCCCTGCGACGTGAACAGCTCGATGACGAGCGGCGCCTGGTCGGCGCGCGACTGCCCCGACGCGGTGGTGCAGCCGAGCAGCGAGGCGAGACCGAGGAGGGCGAGGCGCATGCCGTGTCTACGCCGCCGCCCGCTACGAGTTACTCAGCGCGCGCACGATCTCCTCGCGGACGACCTGCGCGAGATCGCGAGGCTTGTCGCCGCCCGGGGCGATCGTCGGGACGTCGGCGTGGGGCGCGGGGGCGCACGCGACGACCGGCCTGGGTGCGAGCGGACGGCCGAGCAGCTTGGCCGCGGTATCGATCGCGCGGTCGGCGGCGCGCCCGATGTTCGCCTTGGCGCGCGCGGCGAGCAGCGGCTGGAGCGCGGAGTCGGGCAGCGGCTCGACGCCGCCGAGCGGGGCCGCGGCGATCGCGATCTTGGCGAGGTGCTCGACGAGCTCGAGGCGGAGCAGCGCGGTCTCGCAGTCCTTGCCCCACGCGATCACGCCGTGGTTGCCGAGGATCACGACGTCGACGAGCTCGCACCACGGCGCGAGGGCGGCGCGCGCGGGCTCGCCGGGCTGCGCGTAGGGAAGCTTCGGGATCACGGGGCCGATCGAGACCACGGCCTCGGCGATGAACGGGCGCTCGATCGGGTTACCGCGGCTCGCGCCGATCGCGGTCGCGTAGGGCGGGTGCGCGTGGACGACCGCGCCGACATCGGGTCGCCGCTCGTACACCGCGAGGTGCAGGCCGAGCTCGCCGAACGCCTTGCCGCTGCCGAGCACCCGGCCGGTGGCATCGACCTCGATCAGATCCTTCTCGGCGACCAGGCGCTTGGAGGTCGCGGTCGGCGTCGCGATGAAGCGATTGCCGTCGCGCGCGCTGACGTTGCCATCGTGGTTCGCGCACCAGCCCGCGGCGTGCAGCGCACGCGAGGTCTCGGTGACCGCGACGCGCAGCTGTCTCACGCGGTCTCCACGTGATCGACGATGCCGACGATCATCGACCGGATCGGCACGACGTCACCCATGTTCAGGATCTGGCGCACGCCGTTGCCCTCGGTGAGCACGATGACCTTGTCACCGATACCGGCCTGCACGTGATCGATCGCGACGAACGAGCTGCCGGTGTCCTTGCCGCGCTCGTCGAGCGGCTGCACGACGAACAGCGGGCGGCCGGCGAACGCCGGGTGCTTGACCGCGGCCCACATCGGGCCGACGACGCGGCAGCACCTCACGGCGCCTCGACTCCATCGACGATGCCGACGATCGCGGCGTCGACCGGCACGAACCATGGGTCACACGCGAGCGCCGCCTCGCGCGAGCCGACGAGATACACGAGCTCGCCGACGCCAGCCTGCACGGTATCGATCGCGGCCTGGACGTCGCCGATCGGCGCGCGGTGCTCGTCGACCGGCTGGACGAGCAAGATCTTCTTGCCCTCGAGGCCGGCGGCCTTGCGCTCGGCGACGACGGTGCCGGTGACGATGCCCAGATACATCGCCCGCACTATAAACCAGGGACGGCGTACGATCGCGAGATGCGGTCCGATGATCCGTCAGATGATCCACCGACCGAGCCGAGGACCCCGGACGCGCAGGCGCCGATCACGATCGACAAGCAGCCGACCACCCGGTTCGAGCGTCTCGATCACGACGACACCAAGGCGCTCGAGGGCTACCTGTTCGGCGAGATCATCGGCCGCGGTGGCATCGGCGAGATCGTGGCCGCGCACGACCTGCGGGTCGGCCGCGACGTCGCGATCAAGCGGCTGCGCACCGGCAGCCCGACCGACAGCGAGGTGCAGCGCTTCCTGCGCGAGGCGCGGCTGCAGGCCCGGCTGGACCACCCCGCGATCCCGCCGGTCTACGAGCTCGGCCGCGACGTCGCGGGCCGGCCGTACTTCGCGATGAAGCGGCTCGCCGGCACGACCATGTCGGAGCTGCTCGCGGCGCCGGAGCACGACCGGCCGCGTCTGTTGCGCGCGTTCGTCGAGGTCTGCCAGGCGCTCGACTTCGCGCACGCGCGCGGCGTCGTTCACCGCGATCTGAAGCCGGGCAACATCATGGTCGCCGACTTCGGCGCGGTCTACGTGCTCGACTGGGGCCTCGCCCGGGTCGTCGGCGAGGCGATCACGGAGGTGGTCACCGACGACATCGATAGCCTCGAGGTCCGCAGTGGCGATCTGCTCGGCACCCCGGGCTACATGGCGCCCGAGCAGATCCAGCGCGTCGGCGACACCGGCCGCCCGGCTGACGTCTACGCGCTCGGCGCGATCCTGTTCGAGATCCTCGCTGGCGAGCCGCTGCACCCGCGCGGCCCGACCGCGGTCGCGAGCACCGTCGGCAACGAGGCGAACCCATCGCCGGCGAAGCGCCGCCCCGACCGCGCGGTACCGCCCGAGCTCGACGCGCTGTGCGTCTCGATGGTCGCCATGGAGCCGGGCACGCGGCCGACCGCGCGTCGCATCGCCGAGCGCATCCAGGCCTACCTCGATGGGGATCGCGACATCGCACGCCGCCGCACGATGGCGGTCGATCTGGTGTGGGTCGCGCGTGCCGCGATGAACGAGGGCCACCGCGCGGACGCGATGCGCGCCGCCGGGCGCGCGCTCGCGCTCGACGTCGAGTCGCAGGAGGCCGCCGAGATGGTGACGACGCTGATGTTGCGGCCGCCCGAGGAGCCGCCGCCGGAGGTCCAGGAGGCGCTCCACGCCGCCGACGCCGAGGCCGTCGGCAAGCACGCGCGCACCTCGGTGCTCGCATACGTCGTGCTCGCCTCGTTCTTGCCGGTCGCGAGCTGGAACGGGATCCGCGAGTGGAACGTCATCGTCGGCATCGCTGTCCTCGCCAGCGTGCTCGGGCTGTTCGCGCTCCGCTTCGTGCTGCGCCCCCGCGTGTCGGCGGCCGTGCTGATGATCTACGCGCTCGGCAATGCCGGCCTGATGGCGCTGATGACGCGCGCGATCAGCCCGTGGACGTTCGTGCCGGCGCTGACCTGCATCATCCTGATGTCGATGATGGCGTACCCGCAGTTCTCGAGGCGGCCGTGGATCCTGATCTCGCTGTTCGTCATCGGGTTCTCGGTGCTCGTCGGCCTCGAGATCCACGGCCTGCTGGAGCCCGGCTGGGAGATCCGCGACGGG
>DAIRFU010000448.1:0-6065 GCA_036794935.1 Kofleriaceae bacterium
GGCGACGTGCGCGCCGGCCGCTGCGACCGCGCGATGGTGCGCTCGCTCCGCGATCAGATCGAGGAGCTGCCGATCGTGCTGACCGCGCTCGAGCAGGATGCCGTCGCGACCGTCACCGCCGCGATCATCTGGGCCGTGCTCGACGCCAGCGTCCGCGACCTCGACGACACGCTCGTCGCCTGAGTACCGACGCCGTACTACCGACGCCGTACCGACGTTGCTGCCACCGTACCGTCGTTGTACCGCCACCGTACCGTCGTTGTGGTTTCGGGAGCGACACCGGACGGTTCTCCCGGCGATGATCGTGATGATCGGTCAGCCTCTATCCGGACGCGCCAGTGGTCTCCTGCATGGCCTCTGGGCCATGCAGCGGCGGCGCACGAGCGGAGCTCGAGCGCATGCGTGAAGGGCCATCGATGGTGTTCGTGCAGCTACGGCTACACGGGGACTGGTTCCACCGCGACGGGCGCGAACCTGGCGAGCCAGTACGTACCGGGAGGAAACACGACAGCCGCGCCGCGCTGCCATGCGACGCGTGCATCGCGATAAATCGCCAGGAACTCGCGGTAGGCGAGGAGGGCTTGCGTGCGGATCGCGACGCGCCCCGCGAAGCGAGGACGAAGATTCCGGCGCGGCTCGATGGTTGAGGGCGAGCTACGCCACGACTGCTCGAGGACGCGCCGACGGCCGACGAGCTTCGCGCCCGTGCACGCGCGGTGCTCCTTGCGTTCGCACTCGACCTGATCGACCCGCCGTTGCAGCTCGGCGATCCACTGGTCAGCATCGCCGAGCTCGGGCGGAATCGTGAACGTGAGCGTGACGTGTTCGGGCATCAGTCCACCCTCTCGAAAGAAGTGGTGCGGTCGGCGCGCGCGCAGCGGCTTGCGATGCAGGAGGTGCACGTAGCCGTTGGTCCCGGGCCACTGGGTCGCACGCTCGACCAGCAGGTGCTTGACCGGATTGGCAGCGGTGTAGACGAGCTTGTCGAGCACAGCACTGTGATCGAGAAGCCGCGTGATGCACGCCTCCTCGGCGGCCCACAGGTTTTCCCAGCGCCCCCAGCGGGCATTCATGCAACGTGCGAGCATCTTGTGGAAGTGCTCGACGAATTGCGGGCAGCGACCGTGGCGATCGTAGAGCACCGTGTGGTGGTGGTTGGACATCGCCGTGGTCAGCAAGATGTCGATCTCGAAGCGCTGCGCCGCCTCGGCGAGGCAGTACACGAACGCGTTGTTCGTAACGTCATCGGGACGGAGCAGGAACTGACGTTGTGTGCAGGAGCGCGTGAGCAGATAGAACTGTCCCGGCAGGACCTGGCGAGGGCGCGACATGGTGATGAAGCCGAAGGGCAATCTGCGGGCCAACGCAACGACGCGGAAAGGCTCGTGGCAAACCAGAGGTGGCTTCTGGATTTCGGACGAGTGGGGTCTGTCGTTCAACCTCGGTGCGGAGGGGAGGGGGAGACCGGGGTACGGTATCGCTGCGCATGTCCATGACCATCCAGGATGTCGACACGTTCGCGACGGGCTTGCCGGGCGTCACGGTCGGCACGCGATGGGGCAACCGCACGTGGCTGGTGGGCGGCAAGGGGTTCGCGTGGCAGCGGCCGTTCAGCAAGGCGGACCTCGCGCGATTCGGCGACGAGACGCCACCGAGGGGCGACATCCTCGCGGTACGCGTGCAGGACCTCGACGCCAAGGACGCGCTGCTCGCGATCGCGCCGCCGGGCTTCTTCACGATTCCCCACTTTCAGGGCTACGCGGCGGTCCTGATCGCACTGCGGCAGGCGCGCACCCGCGACGTGCGCGCGGCGATCCTCGACGCGTTTCATGCGGTCGCGTCTGCATTGCCGGCGAAGCGGCCCGCGGCACGTCGTGGGCGAGGCAAGGTCAAGCGCCCAGCGCGGCGCGCGCGGCCTCGAGCGCCGACGCGAGATCGGGCGCGAGCGGGCACGCGATGATCAGGTCGGTGCCGTCGGGGTGGGCGACGCGTAGCGACGTGCAGTGCAGCGCGAGCCGGTGCAGCGCGAAGCGCTCGCGCCACAGGCGGTTGTGCTCGCCCTTGCCGTAGCGGACGTCGCCGATCAGCGGACACGAGATGTGCTTGAGGTGCCGGCGGATCTGGTGGAGGCGGCCGGTGTGCAGGCGGGCCTCGACGAGCGCGTAGCGGCCGAACACGTCCTTGCACCAGATCTCGGTCTTCGCGTCGACGCGCGGCAGGCCGGGACCGCGCGGGATCGGGTGATCGATCAGCGCGTGCTCGGGCGGGTGGCCGCGCGTGATCGCGAGGTAGCGCTTGTCGGCGGTGGGCCACGCCTCGGAGAACGCGCGCGCGGCGTCGCGATCGAGCGCGAACAGCACGACACCGGAGGCGCCGCGGTCGAGGCGGTGGACCGGGTAGACGTACGCGTTGACGGTGTCGCGCACGAGCTGGAGCAGCGCGTCGTCGTCGTCGGCCCAGCCGCGGTGGGTGGCGACACCACTCGGCTTGTCCACGGCGACGCAGCGGGCGTCGCGATGGAGGATCGCGATCACTTCGGCGGGCCGAGGTGCTCGCGGAAGAAGTCGATCTGGACCTGCTCCTTCGCGAGGTTCAGCTCCGGATCTGGCACCATGTGGGTCGACGACAGCGTGATCACCTCGGCCCGCTTGTGCGCGACGTAGAGCTCCTCGATGAGCGCGAGCGTGTGCGCGAAGTGAACGTTGTCGTCGGTGATGCCGTGGATCACGAGCAGCGGGCGGGTCAGCTTGGCGGCGTGGGTGAGCGCACTCGTGCGCGCGTAGCCGGCCTGGTTGTGCTCCGGCGTTCGCATGTAGCGCTCGGTGTACGCGGTGTCGTAGAGCTGCCAGTCGGTGACCGGCGCGCCGGCGATCGCGGCGGCGAACACGTCGGGACGGAGCAGCACGGCCATCAGCGAGAAGTAGCCGCCGAACGACCACCCGGTGACGCCGACGCGCGACAGGTCGAGCTCGGGGTGACGTGCGCCGATCGCCTGCAGCGCGCCGACCTGATCGGCGAGCGGGATCGTGATCAGGTCCTCGAGGATCGCGCGCTCCCACGCGCGACCCCGGTGCGGCGTGCCGCGCCCGTCGCTGCGCACGACGATGAAGCCGGCATCCGCGTACCACTGGTCCATCACGTAGTTGTCGCGCGCGGCCTCGACCATCTGGGCGTGCGGGCCGCCGTAGACCTTGAGCAGCACCGGATAGCGGCGGGCCGGATCGAAGCTGCGCGGCCGCGTGATCGCGACGTAGTGGGTGCGGCCCGCGAGCGTGACGGTCTCGAGCACGGTGGTCGGCGCGAGCGTGGGCTGCTCGGCGACGGACGGCAGCTCGTGCGCGACGCCGTTCGCGATCGCGACGAAGCGCTTGCCGCCCGTGGCGAGCGAGGTCACCATCACGATCACGCCGTGGTCGTAGTCGGCACCGGAGACGCCGTCCTCGGTGCTGAGCTTCACCGGCGCACCACCGTCGAGCGGCACGCGCCAGACGTCCGAGCGACGAGGATCCGTTGACGCTTCCAGAATCACTGCGTCGCCGTCGACGGCGACGAGCTGGCCGAGGCCGAGCGCGGGATCGGTCACGCGGCGCACGAGCGAGCCGTCCTTGCCGCGCAGCTCGATCGTCCACGCGTCGCCGACCGACTCCGTCGTCCACAGGAACGTGCCGTCGGCAAGCCAGAGCGGCGAGCCGGGCGTGTAGCCAAGCGTCGAGCGCGTGTCCGGCACGTTGATCCACGCGTCGTCGTGCTCGGTCACGAGCGTGCGCGCCTCGCCACTCGCATCGAACGCGATCACCGCGAGGTCTTGCTGCTCGCGCGACAGCACGACGATCGACAGCGGACCGTGCGCGGTCCACGTCACGCGCGCGAGATACGGATACGTGTCGAGCGACCACGTCAGCCACCGCGGCTGGCCACCGGTCGCCGCGATCACGCCGAGATCGACGGTCGCGTTCGGCCGGCCGGCGCGCGGGTACTTGAACGGCACCGGCGTCTTCTCGGGGTGGCGCGCGTCGGAGACGTACAGGGTGTCGACCGCGCGCGCGTCGGTGCGCTGGAACACGAGCTGCGTGCTGTCCGGCGACCACCAGTAGCCGCGCGTACGGCCGAGCTCCTCCTGGGCGGCGAAGTCGGCGATCGCGTACTCGATGCCCTCGGGGTGCTTCGTGAGCTGGTGCGGTGTGGCGCCGGGCTTGGTGTCGACGAGCCACAGATCGCCGTCGCGCACGAACGCGATCCGCGTGCCGTCGGGGGAGAGGTGCGGGTCGTACGCCGCGCCGCCCGGATCGATGCCGCGGCGCGCGCCGGTCGTGCGATCGATCAGGTAGAACGAGCCGGCGAGCGGCACCATCACGGTGCGGCCATCGGCGGACACGTCGATGTAGACGACACCGCGCGTCGCGGTCCGGCTGCGCTCGCGGCGCGCCTTCTCGGCGTCCGACAGGTGCTCGTCGTCACCGGCGAGCAGCTCGGCGACCGCGACCAGCGTCTTGACGCGGCCGGTCTTGACGTCGAGCTCGTAGAGGTCGGCGACGAACGCGCGCGGCGGCGTGCGGCGGAACAGGACCGCGCCGTCGGGAGTCACCGCGAGCGCGACCGGCTGGCCGAGGCGGAAGTTGAACGTCGCCGCGGAGTCGGCGAGGAGCTGGGCATCGAGGGCGGGCCAGGTCATGGGCGCTTTCGGGGGCTTGGGGTGCGCGCAGCCAATGACGATGAGACCGGCGACGAGCAGGGCGCGCATCGCGGGCGAGTATGCCGGTTTTTTGCCCACCGTCGGCGGCTGGCGGACCATTACACCATGAAGGAACGCAGGCGCCGGCGCGCCGACTCGATCACCCTCGCTCTCCGCTACCAGCTCGACGATTGCTGCCGCGACGGCGCGATCCAGGCGATGGTGGTCGCCGACGGCGACGGCCTGCCGCTCGCGTCGGCCGGCGATCGCTTCGCGTGCGACGAGGTCGCCGTGCGCATGGTGCACGTCGGCGCGCGCATCCGCGAGTTCAACGGCACGCTGCTCGGCGGCGGAAAGCGCTTCGATGTCCAGATGCAGAAGGTCGACGTCGACGGTAGCGAGCTGCTCGTCTGCGCGGTCGGTGGCTCGGCCGAGCAGCGCAAGAAGCAGATCGTGCGCGGTGCGTCCGGAGCGCTGCGCATCCTCAGCGCGGCCTGACCCGCGCGATCTGCTAGCTTTGGGCATGCGCATCGCACTCGTGCTCGTGCTCGTCGCCGCGTGCTCGTCGCCCAGGCAGCAGACGACCCAGCTGCCCGACGATCAGGCCCGCGACCTGCTCGTCAACCGCAACTGGATCGATCACTGGCCGACGACGAAGACCGATCGCATCCACGTCTATCGCTTCGTGCCGAACATGGGCGGCGGCGTGTTCCAGGACCGCACGATCTTCAAGGGCACGTTCGAGCTGTTCATGTTCGAGACGACCGACGGCGAGATTCGCTTCGTGTTGCCCGAGACCAAGGAGAAGGTGACGTCGAAGTTCGTCATCGAGAACGTCGACGGTCCCGCGCCGTTCGATCTCAAGCTGACGATCGAAGGCGATCCGCGCGGCCCGAAGGTCTACTACGGCATGCGCTCCGAGACCGACCGCGAAGGCCGCCTGCTCGATCAGCGCCTGCGCACGAAGATCATCACGAACTGAAGCAGGCCGAGCAGCAGGAACGACGAGACGAAGCCGTTGCTGCTCGCCGAGCAGCAGCCGCCGTCATCGTTGCGGCGCTCGCAGGTCTCGGTCCGATCCTCGGTGAAGCGTGCCCGCGCCAAGACGACGACGTGAACGAGCTACCCGACGAGCCGGAGGTCGCGTGAAGCGTCGCCGGCTTCTGCCCCGGTCGCACGAGAGACAGCAACCTGCAATGCAGCGCCTCCCCGACGAAGCTGAAGTTCGGATGCGTCGGAAAGGACAAGGTTTGCGTGTGGTGGCACGTGCTGGCCGGGAGGCACCGCCCTCGTGCTGCGACGCTCGGCCTGCATTTCGCAGCGAAAGGCGGCGTTTTCAGCCGGGCAGCGGCTTCCCCAGCGGGCGAGCCTGCGTCCCGTTGAGCGGACCGAC
>DAIRFU010000449.1:0-6020 GCA_036794935.1 Kofleriaceae bacterium
CCAGGCCACCACGCCCGCCACATCGACTGGTCCCCGTTCTTCAACACGTGGGAGCTGTCGGGGCGCTACCCGGCGATCCTCGACGACCCGAAGAAGGGCGACGCCGCCCGCAAGGTGTTCGCCGACGGCAAGGCGCTGCTGTCGCGCATCGTCGATGGCAAGCTGCTGCGCGCCCGCGCGACCTACGGCTTCTTCCCGGCACACGCGGAGGGCGACGACCTCGTGATCGGTGGCCAGCGGTTCCCGATGCTGCGCCAGCAGGAGGACAAGGAGGTCTGCCTGTCACTGGCGGACTTTGTCGCGCCTGCCGGTGATCACGTCGGCGCGTTCATCGTCACCGCGGGGCTCGGCGTGGACGAGCTGGCCGGCTCGTTCGAGGCCGAGCACGACGACTACTCCGCGATCATGGTGAAGGCGCTCGCCGATCGGCTCGCCGAGGCGGCGGCCGAGTGCCTGCACCACCGGGTCCGCATCGAGTGGGGCTACGGCGCGAGCGAGGGCCTGGCCAAAGACGAGATGATCGCCGAGAAGTACCGCGGCATCCGGCCGGCGTTCGGCTACCCGGCCTGCCCGGACCACACGCCGAAGGGCACGCTGTTCACGCTGCTCGACAACGCGCAGCATCACGGCGTCACGCTGACCGAGAGCTACGCGATGCTACCGACCGCGTCGGTGTCCGGCCTCTACTTCGCGCACCCGGGCTCGCGTTACTTCGCGGTCGGCCGGCTCCAGTCCGACCAGGTCACCGACTATGCGCGCCGGTTCGGCATCACGCCCACCGAGGTCGCGCGGATGATGCCGTCTCTCGTGCCCGCCTGACCAAACGGCGCTACGCTGGCGAGATGGCGATCACGATCCGTTACTGCAGCGCTTGAGGCTATCGCGTGAAGGCTGCCCGGGTGGCAGCCGAGATCAAGCGAGAGCTCGGGCTCGACGCGACGCTCGTCGTCGGGAGCTCCGGCGAGCTGTCGATCTGGCTCGACGACAAGCTCGTCGCCGAGAAGCGGGCGGGCCAGTTCCCGTCGCCCGATGATGTCATCGCCGCACTCGAGGCGGCGCTACCCGAGGAAGGCACGTAGATCGAAGTTCGGATCCTCGTTGCGGTCCTCCATGCCGGGGACACTGCGGAACGACTTGACCGCGCCGCACGCGAGACAGAGCCGGATATCGCGACCGCCGAGCTTGCCGCCGATGCCGTAGACGCGCACCGCCGGCTCGTGACAGCTCGGACACTCGTGATGGTACAGGTCGGCTTGCCGGAAGCCGCGCTTCGTCAGCTTGTATTCGAGCGTCTCCAGATCGGCGATCGGCATCGCCGGCCAGTATCGCACGCGACCGCCGGCGCTACGCCGTGACCTGATCGTTCTTGTGGACGCCACGTAGGTTGAGGATCGCGAGTGCGACCTGCAAGACGATCAGCGCGAACGCGCCGGCGTACAGGCCCCAGATCGTCCACGCGATGTTGCTGGCGAGGAAGCACCAGAACCCGACCGCGCGCTTACGGGCGCTGCGCGATGCAACCAGCCAGGCGGCGGCGACGGTGATGACCATCGCCGGCCACTGGAGCAGGTCGAGCAGCACGGGGCGTCATGCCGCGACGGTTCGACGATTGAACAGGTGCAGGATCAAGAGCAGCACGACCGCGCCGATGAATGCGACGAAGATCGTGCCTGCGAGCCCCTCGAACGGTGTGCCCCACCCCGCCGCGCGGAAGATGAAGCCGCCGATGAAGGCGCCGACGATACCGATCACGATATCGGCCAAGAGCCCGTACCCACCGACGATGAGGCCGGCGAGCACACCCGAGATCAGACCTACAATGAGCCAGGTGAGAATATCCATGCTCGGTGATCGAGCATGCTGCGTGCCACCGGCTCGTGCGCGCGCTACGTAGAGCGGCTGCGCCCCATCGCGCGCTCTGACCCATCAGATCTGGGGCTGGATCGGTCTCAGGCCGCTCCCCGAGAGCCCTGCCGAGACGCCGAGCTGGGCGAGCAGCGTCATCACGTCGAAGTAGCTGCGCGCCTCGACGATCCGCCCACTGCGCATCGAGAACACGATCACGCCGTTGACGCGCGCGCGCCGCTGGGTCGGCTGTAGCACGCCCATGCTCGACTCGAACGGGCCGGTCTGTGTGCCCGACCACTCGACCTCCGCGATCACCCGATCGCTCGTCGTGTAGCCGCGGATGACCTGGGCCTTGAGATCGGGAAATGCGAGCTTCCAGCGCTGCATCGCCGCGACACATTGTTCGACACCGGCCGCACGGTCGCCGGTCGGCACCTCCTCGTAGATCGCGTCAGGCGCGAGCGTCGCGCGGAAGTCACTCCAGCTGGACGACGACACCGCCGCGAGATGCCTCTTCACTGTATCGAGCATGGATTCCTCCTTGGGTTCGCCGCACACGAGCACCGCGCATGCCAGGGCGACTACGTGACTCCAGGTACACGCAGAACGTTCGCTTGCAGTGGCGAGCCCGAGGAGTAGATCCGAACAGCCATGGGTAGTTTGTTGGTCTCCCCATCGAGCGAGCTCGTTGTCGGCACCTGGATCGACGGCGAGGGCCGGCGCACCGAATGGGTCGGCCCCGATGGGGGCCCGCGCTTCGCGTCCGGCGAGGAGCAGCCACTCTCCGCGCGGATCCTCGTCGTCGAGGACGAGCACGTCGTCGCGCTCGACCTCCAGGTCCGGCTCGGCCGCATGGGTCACAGCGTCGTCGTCGCGCACTCCGGGGAGGAGGCGCTCGAGCAGGTGCTGCGCTCGCACTTCGATCTCGTCCTCATGGACATCAAGCTGAAAGGCGAGCTCGACGGCATCGAAGCCGCGCGCACGATCCGCCGCGGGCTCGACGTGCCGATCATCTACGTCACCGCGTACGCGGACAACCACACGCTCGACCGTGCCCGCTACACCGAGCCGTACGGCTACATCCTCAAGCCGTTCCAGGACCGCGAGCTCAAGGCAGCGATCGAGATCGCACTGCAGCGGCACGCGCAGGACTGCGTGCGCGCCGAGCAGCAGCGGTTGCAGCACTTCCTCGCCGACGCGAGCGCGCAGATGGCGACGTCGCTCGACTACCGTGCGATCGCGGGCGGCATGGCCGACCTCATCGTGCCGCGCTACGCGGACTGGTGCCTGATCCACCTGCGCGAGCACGACGACACCGTGCCCGCGTACGCCTACGCGCAGCCCGCGAGTCACGACCAGGCCGGCGCCGCGCCGATCATCGAGGCCGTCGAGCAGCACGCCCGCTCCGAGCTGTTCGCGCAGTTCTCGGATCCGATCGCGCTGCGCGACGCCGTCGGTGCGCAGCACGTCGAGACGCTGCGCGAGCTCGGTGCCCGGTCGCTGATGTGCGTGCCGCTCGTGGCCCGCCGCCAGGTCCTCGGCGCGCTGGCGCTCGTGTCCGGACGGCTGCGGCCGCGCTACGGCGCCCCCGATCTCGCGTTCGTCGAGGATCTCGCGCAGCGGCTCGCGATCGCGATCGACAACGCGTTGCTCTACCGCAAGGCCGAGCGTGCGATCGGCATGCGCGACGACGTGCTCGCGATCGTGTCGCACGATCTCAAGACGCCGCTGTCGACGATCATGCTCCAGGCCGAAGCCCTGTCTGCACATCCCGAGGTCGGCGACCTCGGCAAGGCGATCGGCCGCTCGGCGGAGCGCATCCATCGCCTGATCGGCGACCTCGTCGACGCGTCCGCGATCAACGTCGGCCAGCTCGCGCTCGACCTCCAGCCCTACTCGGCCGACCGGCTGGTCTGCGAGGCCGTCGAAGCGTTCCGCTCGACCGCGGAGCTCCGCGAGCTGTCGCTCGAGGCGGAGGCACATGATCCGACCCCGGTGACGTGCGACCGCGCTCGTGTCGTCCAGGTGCTCTCGAACCTGATCGACAACGCGCTGCGCTTCACGCCGCGCAAGGGCCGCGTCACCGTGTCGGCCCAGCGGCGCGGTAACGACGTCTGGTTCGCGGTGCGCGACACCGGCCGCGGCATCGCACCGGACCTCATGCCGCACCTGTTCGATCGGTTCTGGCGCGTCCAGGCGCGGCGCGCGGGCACGGGACTCGGCCTCTACATCGCGAAGGGCATCCTGACCGCGCACGGCAGCGAGCTCGCGGTCGAGAGCGAGCTCGGAACGGGCTCGACATTCGGGTTCGGCCTGCGGGTCGCGGAGTGATCGATGCTGGCGTCCACCGCCTTCGTCCGCGCGGTCGCCATCGTGTGGGTGATGGCCGTGTACGTCGCCGGTGCGCAGCTCGCGGTCGCGACCGAGGCCACCACGCTGCCGGCGCTGCTGTGGGCGCCGACCGGCATCGGTCTTGGCGCGGTGGTCGCGTTCGGGCCGCGTCTGGCGCTCGGTGTCGCCGCCGGTGCGTTCTGCGCGATCATCTCGATCGGCGGCGCACCCAGCATCGCGGTCGGCATCGGCGTGATCGACGCCGTCGAGGTGCTCGCCGCCTATGCGATCCTGCGGCGGATCGGCTTTCACTGCCAGCTGTCACGTGTGCGGGACGTGATCGCGCTCGTCAGCACCTCGATCGTGTTGACGTCTCTGAGTGCGGCGGCGAGCGCCGGCTGGCTGTTCGCGACCGGACAGGTCCACGGCGAGTTCGCGATGGTGTGGTCGAAGTGGTGGTGGGGCCACCTCGCCGGCGATCTCATCCTGACGCCGCTGTTCTTGACCTGGCTGACCTCCCGGACGCGGAGCACGCCGACGCTTGGCCGCCTCGCCGAGGGGCTGGCCCTCAGCGTCGGCGTCGTCGTGATCGGGCTGAGCGTGTTCGAGGGCTGGGTACCGCACTGGATGCCCGCCGCGAGCCGGCCCCACTACCTCTACCCGCTGCTCATCTGGGCCGGGCTGCGGTTCGGGCCGCGCGGCGCCGCGACGACGAACACCGCGGTGAGCGTGCTGGCCGTGACCGGTATCGTCTACAACGGCGGACCGTTCATGACGATCGCCGAGTTCCAGAGCTTCATCTCGATCTCGGCGGTCGCCGCGCTCGCGCTCGGCGCGCTGCGCTCCGAGGTGTCGCGCGCGATCCGGCGCAAGGGCGCGATCCAGCAGGCGGCGCTCGATGCGATCGTCACGATCGATATCCACGATCGGATCGTCGAGCTCAACCCGGCCGCGGAGCGGATGTTCAAGATCCGGGAGCAGCGCGCGCGAGGACGCGACGTCAAGTCACTGCTCGTCCCGCCGTCCGTGCGCGCACAGACCGGCGAGGGCCTCGCGCGCTACGTGAGGCGGCAAGGGAGCGCGCTCCTCGGCCGGCGCGTGCGCACCACGGCCCGCCGTGCAGATGGCACCGAGTTCCCGGCGGAGCTCGCGATCGTGCAGGCGTCGCTCGGCGACGAGGCGCTGTTCAGCGCCTCGATCCGCGACATCAGCACCGACCTCGAGGCCGAGGCCGCGCGCCGTGGCGAGCACGCCGTGCTCAAGCGGCTGGTCGAGGAACGGACGAGCGAGCTACAGCGCGGCGAGGAGCTGCTGCGCCAGGCCCAGGAGCTCGCGCACGTCGGGAGCTTCGAGTACGACCTGCGCGCGAACACCCTGATCTGGTCGGAGGAGCTCTACCGGATCTATGGCCGTGACCCGGCGACCTTCACGCCGAGTTACGAGGCGTTCCTGGGCACGATCACCGCCGCCGATCGCGAGGAGGTGGCTGCGGCCATCGCCCGCGCGATCGACGACCGCACCGCGTTCAGCTTCGAGGAGCGCATCCTCCGGCCCGACGGCGAGGTGCGCGTGCTCCAGTCGCAGGGCAGCGTCAAGGTCGGAGATGACGGCCGTCCGGCACGGATCGTCGGCTTCTCTCAGGACATCACCGACCGCCGGCGCGCGGATGCGGCGCGGTTCCGGCTCGCGAGCCTCGTCGAATCGTCCCACGATGCGATCATCAGCCTGTCGGTCGACGGTCGAATCGAGACGTTCAACGCGGCCGCCGAGGCGATGTTCGGCTACCCGGCCGCCGAGGTCCTCGGCCGCAACGGCGACGTCCTGCTGCCGGCGGACGGGGC
>DAIRFU010000450.1:0-6015 GCA_036794935.1 Kofleriaceae bacterium
CGTCCTGCTCGTAGTCGTCGTTGCCGATCCACACCTTCTGGCCGTTGATCACGAGCGCGATCGCGATCGTCTCGGTCCCCTCGGTGTAGTCGCGGAGCTTGTCCGCCTTCATCGTGACGCGCTGGTTGTGCTTCGTCGTCGAGATCGTGAGCTTGTCGATCGGCACGTTCGCGCCACCGACGATCGTCGCCTCGAGCTGCGGGGCCTTGCCCCTCTGCTTCGGATCGGATTGATCGCGCGGCTTGACCTGGAGATAGACGTCGACCGTGCCCTCGGCGCGCACCGTGTGCGTCGTGAAGAACAGGGCCGCGAACAGAACGAGGAGGTATGCGCGGCTTCTCATAAAGACTTGAACTTGCACATCGCCGAGCCGAACTTGATGAAGTCGTTGTCGACGAGCTCGTGGCGATCGATGCGCTTGTTGTTGACGTACGTGCCGTTCGTCGAGCCGGTATCGCGCAACACCCAGATCCCGTTCTCGGCCTTGATCTCGGCGTGCTTGCTCGACATGAACTTGTCCTGGAGCACGACGTTGCACTCCGGGGTCGTGCCGATGATGGTCACCGGCGAGAGCGTGTACAGCTCGCCCTTCTGGGCGCCCTGCAGGGGCACCAGCCAGCCCAGCAGCTGCGTGCCGCCGGCACCGCTCGGATCGATGACGAGCGCCTGCGTCTTCAGCTTCTGCAGCTTCGCCGGCGCGGCTGCCGCCTGCATCGCGATCTGGGCGCAGAACGGACACGCGTCCCACGTCTTGTCGAGCTGTTGCTCGCACTGCGTGCAGAACTTCTTCTTGAAGATCCAGAAGCCGGTCGTGCGGATCGGTGGATTCGGACTCGGCATCCCAGGTGCCGCACCCGGCATCCCCGGCATCCCCGGCATCCCCGGCGCACCGGGCATTCCCGGCGGCATCCCTGGTGGCATTCCTGGCTGCATCTGCTGCGCTCCCTGTTGATACGCCTGCGGTGGGTATCCTTGCTGCGGATATCCCGGCTGCGGCGGATAGCCCTGCTGCGGGTATCCGGCCTGCGGCGGATAGCCCTGCGGTTGCCCTTGCTGCGGCATGCCCGCGGCCTGCTGCTGGGCCTCGGCGCCACCGAGCTTCTTGTTCGTCTTCTTCGCGAAGTTCTGGCCGCGCTTGCCCATCGACTTCACACGGCGCGCGTCGACCGCCACGTTGCCCTTGACGGCCTTGACGCCGAGGATCTTGTTATGAATCGCTCGGAACGGCGTGAAGATGAAGTCGATGTATCGGAAGAACATTGCGCTGCATCCACCCCGATGGCGTGACTGACGCGGGCCCTCTCGGTGCGAGGCCCCAAGGCGGCGACGGCTATACTATCACCGTCGGTCTACTTCGGCTGATAGACCCAGATGTGGAACATGTTGATGTCGCGCCCGGCGGTGACACCCGTCTGGCGCACGAGCAGCGTGGCATCGGTGACGGACTCCGCCGGGATCATCGCCGGCCAGTTGCGCCAGCGATGTACGCGGTCGGTGCCGTTGCACGACACGATCGCGGCCTTCTTGCCGTACACCATCAGCTCGAGCTCGTAGTCGCCGTACACGTAGTCCATGCGGCGCAGCACGACCACCGGCCGGCCCGCCGTGATGTTCAGCAGCTTGAACTCGCTGTAGCCATCGACGTGCGCGCGGCCGGTGTCCTCGACGGTGGTGCCATCGGGGTACTTGAGCTTCTGACGCGAGCGGTACGAGTCCTTCGCCTCCTTGATCGTGAAGATGTGCTTGTCTTCCGATTCCTTGTTGAGGATCTCGATCTCGTCGACGAGCACCCACGTGGTGCCCTCGAGGTCCATCTGCGGCTTGGGCTGAGGCATCACCTTGACGCTCTCCCAGTCCTTGATGTCGATGGCCTTCTGCTCCTTCTTCTCCTCGGGCGCCGTGATGACCGCCTTCTCGCCGGCGACCGCCGAGAGCGCGATCTCGGCGCACTTCGCCTGGTACGCGAGGAGGTTCTGGAACGCCTCGACGTTGTTCTTGTTCTCGGCGAGCAGGCCGCGGAGGATCTCGACCTGGCGGCGGAACTCGGAGAACTCCTTCTTCGCCGCGATCGTCGGGTGATGGACGTCGACGTCGAGGGACAGCTCGCCCTCGCACTCGATGATCAGCTTGAAGATGTCGAACACGTTGCGCAGGTCGAGCAGGTTCGCGTAGAGCATCATCAGCGCCGTGTTGCACGCCTGCACCACGTCGTGCGCCGCGATCACGCCGCGCCGGGTGTACTCGAGCGCGCCGCGCCGCACCTGGTTGAGCAGCGTCTCGAGGCGCACGCGCAAGAAGCCGGGCAGCATCGAGCCGGCGAGGCCGCCGCGCTGCACGTAGCGCAGATCGATCTCGTTCGGCTGCGGGCTCGCCGGATCGCGCGCGTCGCGGATCCGGTTGACGCCCTTCTCCAGATAGATGCGCGCGAGCTCGACCTCGCGATGGATGTCCGGCTCGGTCTGGCTGAGCTCGACCTTGCACGACTCGAGCACGCGGCGATGGCCCTTGTACTCGAGGTTCTCCTTGTACGCGATGAAGTCGGTCAGCTCCTCGTAGTAGCGCAGCACGATGTAGACCGTCTGCGGGAGCTTGAGCTCCTCGAGCGAGATGTTGCGGATCGTCGCGTCCTGGATCATGAGGTCGTTGCCCATGCCATCGATCCCGTAGCCCGGCTGCACCTCGACCGACAGGTCGCCGCGGGCGCGCGCGGTGACGCGCAGGTCACCGGCGTAGCCGTAGATGATGCCCGGCGAGTGCATCATGCGGTTGTGCAGGCGCCGCTTGTCGATGTGGTAGCGCTCGGCGTCGTTCCAGTCCTTCTCGGTGGTCAGAAACCCCTTGAAGAAGTTGATGCGCTTGAACCCTTGGACTTGCTCGCTCATTGGTCTTCCTCGCCGGATTGCACGACTTCCGCGCCGATACCGATGCCGGACCGCAGGCCGATCGCGAAGAACTCGCGGAGCTCGACCTCGCCCTTCTCTTCCGTGAACTGCAGGTAGTAATGCGTGTGCGCCGGCTTCTCGAGCTGGATGATCTGATGGATACGGATCACCATCTCGGGCGTGACGTCCTCGAACCTCATCGGCATCGTCACGACGAAGCAGTGCGCCAGCTCCACCGGGGGCAGCACGACGGAGTCGAGCGCGATGCGCGCGCCTTGCTCGGCGCCCTCACCCTCGACGCGAAAGCCCTTGAAGGGCCACGTGTTCTCCTTGATGTCCGGCTCGTGGCCGGTGAACAGCTTGAGGAACAGCGAGAGCCCGCGCTTGGTGCCCCGGATCCGGTAGAGATCGACGGCGCGCTTGACGAGCGCACGCCGTTGCTCCTCGGGCCAGTCCATGTCGACCGAGAAAGCGGTCCACCGCGCGAGCCAGTCGAGAAACTCCGGTGGCGCGGCGTGCGGATCGTAGAACCGCCAGCCGTCGTCGAGGTTCTGCTCGACGGAGTCGAACATGTGCTCGAACACGAAGCAGAGCTCGCGGACGAGGTTGCGGCCGACCGCGTCGCTGCGCCGGTAGATCGCCGGCAGGTGCTCGAGGTAGCCGCGGCGCGCGATCCAGATCGTGACCTCGGTGTTCTCGTAGACCATCTGGCCGCGCGCGGGCCGCTGCTCGAGCACCGTGTTGCGGTCCTCGTAGCTCTCGCGATAGAGCACGACGATGCGGGCGAGCCCGCTGTCCTCGAGCTGGATGCGTGCCTTGTCGAGCGGACGCCCGACGACATCGGGGATCCGGACGACCTTTCGATTGAGCGCCTCGGTGACCATTACTTGATGTCGTCGCGGACCTTCTCCGCGATGTGAACGTGGACCAGGAACGGCAGCTCGTCGTCGTCGAGCCGCAGGTGCTCGATCGCGACGTTGCGCTGCTCGTCGCGAATCTCGAGGTGATCGACGCCCTCGACGCCGGGCACCTCCTCGACGAGGTGGATCAGCTCGGCCTTGAGCACCGGACGGCCAAACTCCCAGCCCTTGCCGTCGCGGCCGCCGGCGAGCGCGTGCAGGAACCGCCGCAGCTTGTGCTCGATGTCCTTGCGCAGCCGCTCGGAGGTGCCGACCGAGCGCCGGATCAACACGACGCGCAGCGAGATGTCCTTGTAGCGCGGCCGCACCACGTTGAGCACGGTGCCCACGAGCTTGCGCTCCTCGAGGTAGTTCTTGACGAAGCGCATGATCTCGTTGCTTGGCACGAGCCGGCGCAACAGCTCGTCGCCGCGCGTGTCGGCCTTCGGGACCAGGGCGAGCGTGACGTGGCCGCGGTTGGTGCGATCCGGCACGCAGCGGGCCCGCGCGAGCTGCGTCGACGCGCGGAGCGCCAGCATCTCGTAGTCCTCGCTGGTCACCGCGCGATCGCGACTCTTGATCGTGTACGGCGCGCGGGCCTTCGCCTCGTCGATCGTCTCGCGATCGGCGCCGCCGCTCGCGGCCACCGGGTTCGTCACGCTCTCGATGTACGCGAGCGCGCGACCGAGCGAGGTCAGCGTGTTCGGGTTGACGTTGCCGATCGCGCCGCCGCCGATCCGGTACGACGTCGCGACGATCGAGTTCTTGCCCTCGGGCGGCACCATGCCGCGCCGGCCGTCGCCGAGCTGGAGCACGCCGCTGACGTAGTCGAGCGTGTAGTGCCGGCTGCGCGGCGACGATGCGAAGAAGCTCTCGACCCGCTTGTAGCGGACCCAGACCTCGTTGTTCTGCGGGTTCTCCGGCTCCACGGGGCGCACCGGGTCGGGGCCGAGATCCGCGACCTCGTCCTCGGGGGGCTGCTGCTTCTCGCGGACCTCGATGATCTCGTCGTCGAGCAGGGGCCCGCGCAAGAACTTGAACTGCTGCATCGGCGACGCATCCGAGCCGCCGAGCGTCTCGTTGCGGATCGTCTCGTGGTGGTACGCGTCGATCGCGTTCGTCACGACCATGCGGACGCGCGGCGGCTTGACGTAGCCGCCCTGCTCGAGCCGCGCACGCAACCAGTAGCGTTCCTCGGTGAACTTCGACGAGATCAGCCAGTCCTCGGGCGCGACGAAGAACGCGAAGCCGCTGCCGGTGAACGCGCGCGTCTCGTCGTCGACGGCGAGCGGCTCCCACTCGCGGCCATCCCAGTACTCCCAGACCACGCGCTGGCCACCTTCCCAGGACAACCGGCGCATCGTCTCGTACTTCTCGAGCTCGCCGGTCGAGACCTCCGCCTCGTCGCTGGGTAGCGAGCCGAGGCCGAGCTCCTCCTCGAGCTGGAAGTACAGCCCGAGTGACTCGTTCGCGGGCTTCGCCATGAACCCGATGTAGAGCGCGGGTGACTCCTCCGGCTTGGCCGAGAACGGCTGGAAGATCGTGTACTCGGTGCGCGCGACCTCCGTGCAGTCCGTGTACTGGAAGTCGTTGAACGTCAGCACGTGGCGGACGTCTCGATAGTCCTCGCGGTAGCGGAACGTCAGCGAGCGCAGCGCGGGCGGCCGGACCGGGCGGTCGTCCTTGAACACCCAGCGCTCGTTGTCGAGCGTGTACGTGCCCTGCTCGCCGTAGTCGCCCTTCTCGATGCGGACGCGCACCCAGCGCTTGGCGACGCCGTTGATCTCGAGCGCCTCCATGTCCTTCGGGCGCCGGAAGCTGACCGTGCCCGACTGCGAGATCGCCTTCGTCTCGTCGTGGAAGCCGAGCTCGTCGCCGGTGCCCGGCAGCGCGCCGCGCGGTGCGGTGCGGCCGAGACCGCGCCAGCGCTTGCCGTCCCAGTACTCCCACGCGAGCACGAGCTGATCGCTCGGGTTCGGGCGCGGGATCACCGTCGAGTCAGCGAGCTGCATCTCGATCGAGATGTACGCGTCGGCCGTCTGCAGCAGCTCTTCGCAGGCGAGGTAGAGCACGCAGTCCGGCTTCGGCTCCTTGCCGAACGGGTACAGATTCTTCGACAGGTCGAGCTGGAGGAACGCGTTGTTGTCGAGGTTCGCGTACGCCTGCGTCGGCAACAGACCTTCGCCGACGACCTCGACCTTCAAGCGAATCGTGTCGACCTCGGTGTCGCTGGC
>DAIRFU010000451.1:0-6010 GCA_036794935.1 Kofleriaceae bacterium
ATAGCGACAACGATCGCCGCTTCGAGCTCGAGCTGCCGACGCAGGCGCTCGAGGCCGAGTACCGCGCCGCCGCGACCGCACTCGGCGTGCCGGTCAGCGTGACGTCGACGCAGGGCACCGATCACCAGTCGTTCCGCGAGCGCGGGTTCGCGGCGATCGGGCTCACCGAGGAGTACGTCGGCAATGACACGTCGCCGTATCGCCATACGTCGCAGGACACCGCGGCCACCGTGAAGCAGAGCTATCTCGAGCTCGCGTCGCAGCTCGTCGCCACGGCCGTGATGAACGAGCTCTGATCTCGTACGCTCGCACACCTGCAACCAAATTGCAGGTGCTTGCGCGCGGCGCGGCGAGCAAGTACAGTCGCGCGGCGATGGCGGTGAGGCAAAACCTCGACGAGCTGCGCGGGCAGGTGCGGGCCAAGGGCCTGCGCGCGACGCCCTCGCGCCTCGCGGTCCTCGACCTGCTGCGCGTCTCGGACGCACCGATGTCGCACGGCGATGTCGCGGACCGGCTCGCCAACCAGGCGTGGGACCGCGCGACGATCTACAGAAACCTGACCGATCTCTCCGAGGCCGGCCTCGTGCGGCGCACCGACGTCGGCGACCACGTGTGGCGCTTCGAGGCGGTGTCCGGCGATCACGATGCCAGCGCGCACCCGCACTTCGTGTGCACCGAGTGCGGCAGCATCGAGTGCCTGCCCGAGATCGAGCTCTCGATCCGCAGCTCGCGGTCTTCGCGCAACCGGCCGCCGCGCGCCGTCAAGCAGCGCCAGGTCGAGGTTCACGTCCGCGGCCTGTGCGACGCCTGCCAGTGACCGGCGCGGACCGCGCCTATTGCTCGAAGCAGTACAGGTGGCGCGAGAACGGCGAGCAGAAGCCGTCGGCATAGTTCGTCCACTCGGGCCCGGCGCCGAGGGACGTGTTCTGCTGGCCGAAGATGCCGAGCCAGCCCTGGATCGTGTCGCTGTCGATCGTCGAGGTCCAGTCCTCGCACGTCGTGCTGGTCAGCCCGTTCTGCACCTTGACTCGCCCACCCGTCCCGGTGCCGGTCCACGACTCGTAGAACGGATCGGGCATGCCGCCCGTCTCGTCGATCGAGATCGGCACCATCGGTGTCGTGCCGAGCGACGCATGATTCGGGAACACCAGCTCGCCGTCGATGCGGTACCAGGGCCCCGTGCCCTGTACGTGATCGATCGCGTCCTCGGCCGTGCTCGACAGCCACGCGCGATAGGTGCCGCCGAGCGCCGCGGCATCGGCGAGTTGCTGGCACAGCGCATCGCCCGACGCCAGGCCGGTCGCCTCTCCACCGGCCGCCTGCAGGTTCGCCGGGTAGCGCAGGCTCGACACGAAGACGCGCTTGCCGGCAGCCGGCGCGTCGCTCGCGGCTCCATCGCTGCCTCCGCCGCCGGCCGCATCCACCGTGCCTCCACCATGATCATCATCGCCGCCGCCGCACGCGGCCAGCGCCGCAACCAGTACGAGAATGCGCATCGCGGCTATATACGTCGAGCCGCGCCCACGTGCCGCAGAAATTCGCGGTGTGCGGCGGCTCACGGCACCACGCGCAGGCACGCCTCGTACCACGCGAGGCCGAGGCGCTCGTCGCGCTGGATGAACCAGAACGAGACGTCGGTCGGTCCGTCGAGATCCTTCGCGGCCGGCGCGGTCCAGTCGGTGAACAGCGGCGCCGGGTTGCCGAACGCGTCGCGCGTCCCGCCGGTACGGCCGCTCGAGAAGTTGCCGGCCGACGCGAGCCACTGGTACGTCGGGCTCTCGGTGAACGTGCGCGAGCCGCCCGAGAGCGTCGGCACGACGTACTCCTCGCGCACGCCATCGGGCTCGACCGGTGACAGCCGCACGCGCTGGCCCGGCGCGACGACGATCGGCGCCGCCTGATCGCGGCAGCGCGCGAGCGGCAGGGCCTCGAAGGCGTCGTCCTCGGCCAGACGCACGTCGACGCCGGCGAGCGACGGGTTGTGGTTGGCCTGCAGCTCGGGCGGGATGCGCGGCTGCACGCGCAGGTTCTTGGCCGCGTAGAGATCGAGCTCGGGGTCGGCGTCCTCGCCGCCGACGACGAGCGACACGCCGTAGTAGACGCCACCGAGACCGCCGTAGCGATCGGCCTCGAGCGAGTCGAGCAGGACACCGAGCAGGTTGCCATCGACGGGCACGGTCGCGCACAGCTGCGGCGGCGCGGCCGCGAGATCCGGATCGTCCCACACGCCGGCGCCGATCACGGCCTGGGGTCCGCCCGTCGGGCAGCGCTCGTCACTGTTCAGGTTGCACACGGTCATCGTCCAGCGCAGCCTGCGCTCGAAGTTGGCATCGGAGATCAGCGCGCACACCTCGGTCGGCACGAGCTGATCGAGCAGGTCGGTCGGCGGCGCCGGGTTCGTGATGTCGATGTCGACGATCTGCTCGGGCACGCTCGCGTCGAGCGCGAGGACGCGGAAGTCGCGGACGATGTCGGGATCCTCGAAGGTTCCGCAGCCGGCGAGCGCGAGCGCGCAGACGAGGTACTTCACCATGTGCCACGCACTCCGATGGTGGGGAAGATCGGGAAGCTCGTCACCGGCGTCGACTCGCGGAAGCGATAGTCGTAGTCGATGCCCTCGGCGTTCTTGCGGTTCGTCACGTTCATGACGTCGAGGTACGCGCCGATGCTCCACAGCTTGAAGAGCCACGTCTTCTCGACGCGCATGTCGAGCTGCATGAACGTGTCGATGCGGTGGGTGCGCTGGCCGGTCGTCACCGAGTCGTAGCAGCCGCAGTCGGCATCGAACGTCGCGCCGATGACCTGGGTGTCGGGGCGGCCGCTCGCGAGCTGGAACCGCGCACCGAGCTCCCAGCCTCCGCCCGGCTTGTAGCTGGCGACCGCGTTGAGCACGTGCGGCTGATCGAACGAGGTCGGGAACCACCTCTCGCCATCGCGGTTGGTCTGCTTCGATCGGCTGTACGTGTACGAGAGCCAGCCGAACAGGCGCTCGCTGATCTCGCGCTTGAGGATCGCCTCGAGCCCGTACGACGCGCGCCGGCCGGTGTTGCGGAAGTTGACCGTGTGAAAGGAGCCATCCGGGTCCATCTCGACGTCGGGCGTGAACACGACGACGTTACGGCGATCGACGTAGTAGATCTCGCTGTCGAGGCTCCACAGCCGATCCGGCTTCCACTCGTAGCCGAGGCCGTAGTGGTAGCCGTGCTCGATCTGGATGTCGGGGTTGCCGAACCGATCGTCGAGCGCCTCGGGCTGCGGCGGCTGGCTGAACCGGCCGGCGTAGGCCTTCGCGGTGAGCGTCAGGGTCAGCTTGTAGCGGGCGACGAGCCGCGGATCGATCGACGATCGCTGCTTGCCGTCGAGGATGTAGCCGTCGACGCGCAGGCCGGGGACCAGCTTGAGCTTCGCGGTCGCGTCGATGCCGGCATCGGCGTAGGCCGCGAGGCCCAGGCTCTGCGAGCCGCGGAACAGCTTGCTCGGCGGAATGTCGATGCCCTGCGTCGAGATCAGATCGTCGTCGACCGGGACGAGCGCCTCGAACTCGGTGACCCGCGACAGCAGGTCGAGCCCGGTATCGATCGTCACGGACTTGCGCAGCTTGCCGTGCACGCGCATCCGGTACGAGAGCGCCTTGTTGCGCACGGACAGGCTCGTGAACGGGCCCGCGGTCTCCGCCTGGGCGCCGGCGAACGTGACGCGATCGGTACCCCACGACGGCGACAGCGTGAGCTTCAGATCGCCGCGCAGCCGCCGCGTGTACGTCCCCATCACGCGGAAGAAGCTGACCGCGGTGTCGAGGTTCGCCGACGTGTTGGCGTCCTGATCCTTCTCGAACACGTGTAGCTTGTCCGACGAGCCGATCGCGAACACGCTGAGCCGGCCGTGCTCGTGGAGGTTCCAGTCGACGCGCCCCTGGTAGTCGTAATAGACGGGCGTCACGATGCGCTGCGAGCCCGCGCTTGGCTCGGGCAACACCAGCGGCAGGATGAGATCGATGTACGAGCGCCGGCCCGCGATCGCGGCCGAGACGTCCTTCGTGATCGGTGCGCGGACGTAGCCGCCGCTGTCGATCAGATCGACCTTCGCCGCACCGTGGACGCCATCGCTCTTGGTCGGCCGGGTCTCGAGCGCGACCACGCCGCCGTGGTGGCGACCGAACCGCGACGGGAACCCACCGGGGTAGAGATCGATCGACTCGAGCATGTCCGCGTTGAAGATCGACGGACCGCCGAGGAAGTGGAACAGGCTCGGCACCTCGTGGCCGTCGACGAAGATGCCGGTGTCGTCGGGGTTGCTGCCACGCACGAGCAGGAGACCGAGGCCGAACGGCGGCCGCTGCAGCCCGGGCAGCGTCTGGATCACGCGGATAGGATCACCGAACGTGCCGGGCACGCTCGTCATCTGCTGGCGGCGCAGCGTGCGGCGGGTGACCTCGAGCTGCTCGCGCTCGCCCTCGACGATCGTCTCGTACGGGTTGCCGCCACGCGGCCGCATCCACAGCCGGACCTCGAGCGTCTCGCGCTTCTCGATCACGACCGGCCGCTCGAACCGGTCGTATCGCGGATCGACGGCGATCACCTGGTAGTGGCCGGGGGGCACGTCGTGGAAGTAGAACGTGCCGTCCTCGCCGGTGACCGCGTCGAGGCCGAGCTCGGTGATCGACACGATCACGCCGGCGAGCTGCTTGCGCGTGCCGCGCTCGAGCGCGACGCCCTCGAGCGTGATCGGTAGCGCCATCGAGCCGGCGTGGTTCGGCGGGCCGGGCGCGTCGTGCACCGGCGGCGGCGGAGGTGGCGGCTCGGGCTCCTCGCGCTGCTCGATCACGAAGCCGATCGTGGTCTCGACGATGATCGGTCCCGGCTTGCCATCGATCTCCGCCGGCTCGAACACGTACTGCATCGCGGCGGCGACCGCCGCCTCGTCGAAGCCATCGCCCACCGGGGTGACGACATCGACCTGCGTGACGAGGCCCGCCGCATCGATGTGGATCCGGACCTTGACCTGTGCGGTCTTGCCGGCGGCGAGCGCCGCGGGCGGGTACTCGGGCGCGACCGCCTGGATCAGCGCCGGCGGCTTCGTCACCGTGCCCGGCGCAGGTGCGGGTGTCGGGGCCGGCGCCGCGCCGCTACCCTGCGCGTACGCGACCGCGCAGGACGCGATCAACGCGACGACAACCCGGAGCATGCCGCGAAGTATTGCTCAGGTCGTCGCCATCTGCCGCAGGTGGACGAGCAGCTTGTCGAACATGCCCTTCATGGCACCCTCGAGCGCGTCCCTGCGCATGTCCGGCAGATACTTCGGCCGGTACTTCGCGATCGGGATCTGGACCTTCGCGCCGCCCGACAGAAACGAGATCAGCTTGCCCTGGTTGTCGGAGATCGCGAGCCGCAGCTCGGCGGAGACCTCGACGTAGCCGCCGGCCTGGCGGAGGTCGAGCTTGACCACCGAGACATCGATCATTCGCGCGTCGAGCCCCCAGCGCTGGGCCTCGGTGGCGGCCATCGTCACCTGCGGGGCCGACCTCAGCTGATCCTGGAGCGCGAGCTTGAGGATATCGGCGTGGACCTTGCGCGTCTTCTTGTCCGCCTTGCCGGGCGAGTCGTCGTTCGTGCCCTTGATCGTGACGTACAGATCGGGCCGACCCTCCACCGCGTGCGGCGACCGGCCAAAGCCAGTCGTCTTCATCCGCGCGTGGGCGACGTCGCGCCCCGCGTCGTGCTTGATGTGGTTCACCTTCGCGACCCGGCGAGCCGCATCGCGCGCCTTCGCCCGCACGGTCGCGTCGAGGTCGTCGTCGGCCGCGTTCTCGAGTGCCGGCAGCGCGGCCTTGTGACCGAGCTTGCCGAGCGCGGCCGCCGCGATCGCGCGGACCTTCGCGTTCGGATCGTGCAGCGCCGCGACGAGAGGCTTGAGCGTGCGACGATCACCGAGGCGCGCGAGCGAGAGCACGGCGGACAGCCGCGTCTTCTCGCTCGAGCTCGACAGCATCGACGTCAGATCCGCGATGCGA
>DAIRFU010000452.1:0-6009 GCA_036794935.1 Kofleriaceae bacterium
AGGGCCGCGATGTCCTCGAACGACAGACCGTCGACCACGCGCAACAGGAACGCGATGCGCTTCTTCGGCTTGATCTTCGCGAGGCACTCGAAGACCGCGGCGAGCTCCTCGCGCATCGCGACCCGCGCGGCCGGCGAAGCGGCGGCGGAGACCAGCTCGTCGAAGAAACGCTCGTCCACGAGCGCGGCGGGCCGGCGCATGCGGCGGCGCAGGTGCTCGAACGCGCGGTTGATCGCGATGCGCTGGATCAGCGTCGAGAGCTTCGCGTTGCCCCGGAACCGCGGCAACGTGCGGTGCAGCGCGAGGAACACGTCCTGCGTCAGGTCCTCTCGCTCGGCGATCGGGCCGAGGATGCGGCTGAGCCGGCGGAATACCGCGTCGACATGCGCGTGGTACATGTCGGCGAACGCGTCGCGATCACCTGCCCAGTGACGTGCGAGCAGGACCTCGTCGTCATCGATGCCGGACGGCTTGTCGGGGAACGGTGCCGGCACCGGTCCGTCGCGCAGGGCCGTGAGGAGCGCGATCGCGTTGATCACCGCGCCACCTCGAAGCCGAGCGAGAGCGATGGTGCGACGCGCGGCGTCGCGAGTACGGTCATGCCGCCGACGCGATACTCGACGCGCGTCGCGAACACGTCGAGGCTGGCCGCGAGCACGGCGTGCACGCGCGCCCAGAGCGGGACATGAAGCCGTGCTGCCACGTGGCCACCGGCGAGGAGCGTGCGATCCGCACCGCCCGCGACGAAGATCGGCGCGAGCGTGACACCGGCGCGCAGCTCGACCACATCGAGCGCGTACACGCCGGCGGCGAGCCGTGCCGTCAGCGCGGTCACGCGCAGGTTTGCACCGACGAGCGTACCGCCACCGAGCTCGATCGCGACGACCGCGCCGCCCGACGGGATCGCGATATCGGCCGCACCGCCCGCGAGCGGCGCAGGCCAGCTCGACACCAGGCCGAGCGCACCGAGCGTCATCCTGGCCTCGCGCGGTGCACGCGCCGGCGGCGCGGGAACCTCCGCGAGATCGTCGAGCATCAGATCACTCGCGGCGAGCGCGACGAGGCGCGCCGCGGCTTCGCCATGCAGACCGCCGACATCGACGTCGCGCGCGCGCTCGCCCGCGGTGACGTGCACGATGCCCTGCGCCGCGACCGCGACCCGGAGCTCGACACGTGCGCCGTCGGGTGCCAGGCGGACCGCGAGGGCACTTCGGAGCTCCGCCGCATCGAACGGTGCGCCCACGGGGACATCGACCTCGATCGCGCGCTCGGCCACCGCGAGGGGTGCCATCGCGCAGACAAGACCGAGTACGAACCACAGGCTCACGCAGCTGTTCAGTCGCCGGTGCCCCGCCCGAAAGGAAATTTTCCTTTCGGGGCCGCCTCCGCGGACTGAGCCGATGGAGGCAATCATGCGACTGTTCATGTGCATCGGCGGGCTGGTCTTGCTCATCGGGGCCTGCAATCCCCTGCTGGACTCGAAAACTAGCTCGACCCAGGCGCAACCCGATGCGTCGACAGCTGACGGCGGCCAACAGGACGACGGTGGCTGCAACCCACTGCCAGACGGTGGCTTTGATCACGATGGGGGCGGCTATCTCCCCGATGGCGGCTATCTCCCGGATGGCGGCGGCTATGCCCCCGACGGCGGCTACGTCTCCGACGGCGGCGGCTACGTCCCCGACGGGGGTGGCTATATCTCCGACGGCGGCGGCTACGTCCCCGACGGGGGCTAGGCCCCTCATCGACCGCGACGCGCGTCAGGGCGGCAGGCACACGCCGACGACGACGTGCTCGTCATCGGGGAGCGCGCAGTAGAGCTCGTAGCAGGTGCCGGCCTCGCTGCCGTCGATCGCCATGCGCGTCGCCATCGCGCCGGGATCGCAGATCAGCGAGCAGATGTCGTCGAACGGCAGCTTCGACGCGAGCGCGCACAGGTCGGCCGGCGCCGCGCCTGCGGGCCCGTCGTCGGCGTGAGCGCCGGCCGGCTCGGCGGGGTAGATGTCGATCTGCAACGACGGTGGCGCGTCAGGATCGGCAGCACAGCCGACCAGCACCAGTACGAGGAAGAACGAGGACCGCACGAACGCCCATCGTCCACCTTACGGATCGTCCATCTGCGCGTGCAAGGACCGCTGTGGGCCACGGGCCCACTCGTCGATCAGGGCTGGGCCGCGGGCTCGATGGCGGCACCGGGCGGCACCGGGACCCGGCGGATCTCCTCGCGCGCCATCGGGTCGGGCGCGATGCCGTCCTCGACGTGAAGCTTCAGCACGACGATCGCGGCGTCGGCGGCGACGGCGTGGAGCTCGGTCCCGCCCGTACCCGCCGTGCAGCGGAGCCCGGCGAGCGCCTTCATCTCGGGAGCCGGCGCGATCACCTGGCAGGCACCGTCGTAGCTGCCCACCGGGTAGCTCGTCTGCTTGCCGGTCTCGTCGGTGACCTGGAGGAATGCCTCGGAGGACGCGCCGCTCTGGGTCGCGCCGAAGCCGACCGCGATCTTCTTCGCGAGGATCGCCGAGCCCGAGCCGCTGCCGGGCCCCGTGGTGTCTTGCTTGCTCGTGCCGCTACACGCGGCGGCGAGGACGATCGCGACCACCAGAGGCTTCATCACGCGAAACTTACACTAAGATGACGACATGTCGTTGGCGCGACTCGTCGTCATCGAGGGACCGGATACGGGCCGCGAGTTCGAGCTGCCGATGCGCGGCGGCAAGGTCGGGCGGGACGAGCACAGCCTCGTGCACCTGAGCGATCCGACCGTGTCACGCCAGCACGGCCTGATCGAGCTGCGCGACGGCGCGCTGACATTCGTCGCCGAGAAGCGCACGCTCGTCAACGGCGCCGAGATCACCGAGCACCGGCTCGAGTCGGGCGACGAGCTCGTGATCGGCGCGACGCGGCTCGCGTTCTTGCCCGAGGACGGCGTCGCGGTCACGCGCGCGTCGAGCCACGTCACGATGGAGGTGTCGAGCCGCCAGCTGCTCGCGCTGACCGGCCGCGACGACCGTGCGCGCCGCCACCTCGCCGCGATCGCGCAGCTCGGCGATCGGATGCGCGCCGAGGCGGCAGCCGGCCGTGATGCGGTCGCGCGCGCGGTCTGCGATGCGGCGCGCACCGCACTCGACGCCCATCGCGCGTTCGTGCTCGCGGCAGGCAAGCGCCCTGCCCCGGTCGCCGCGTCGATCGGCGCGAACGAGAGCTCGCAGCTCCAGGTCCCGCAGGACGTGATCGAGAAGGTCATGCACCAGCGTCAGGTCGTGACCGCCGAGTCCGGCGGCCGCGCGCTGATCGCGGCGCCGGTGCACGGCGGCGCCGACGAGGTCGTCGCGATCCTGTGGATCGATCGCAAGGGGCCCGCGTGGCAGGAGGCCGATGGCCTGGCCGCCGGCTGCCTCGCGCACCTCACCGGCGCGGCCTGGGTCGGCGCCGACACCCGCGATCAGCTGTCGCGCCGCGCCGACGCCCTCGAGGAGCGGCTCGCCGACGGCGACTTCATCGGCCGCTCCGCCGCGGCCCAGCGCGTGCTCGATTTCGTCGGGCGCGTCGGCCCGAGCGACGCGACGATCTTGCTCGGCGGCGAGTCGGGCTCCGGCAAGGAGATGGTCGCGCGCGCGATCCACCGCGCGAGCCGGCGCGCGAAGGGGCCGTGCGTCGCGGTCAACTGCGCCGCGCTGACCGAGTCGCTGATCGAGAGCGAGCTGTTCGGCCACGAGAAGGGCGCGTTCACCGGCGCGACCGAGAAGAAGGCCGGCCGCTTCGAGATGGCCGACCACGGCACGCTGTTCCTCGACGAGGTCGGCGAGCTGCCGCTCGGACTCCAGACCAAGTTCTTGCGCGTGCTCGAGGAGCGCCGGTTCGAGCGCGTCGGCGGCCAGAAGGCGATCGAGGTCGACGTCCGCGTCGTGGCGGCGACGAACCGCGATCTCGCCGAGATGGTCAAGCGCGGCCAGTTTCGCGAGGACCTGTTTTATCGGCTCAGCGTGATCCACATCGAGGTGCCGCCGCTGCGCGAGCGCCTCGACGACGTGCCGCTGCTCGCCGAGCACTTCCTCGCCCGCTTCCGCCACCAGGCCGCGCGGCGGATCACCGGCTTCGCGCAGGACGCGCTGGCCGCGATGACGCACTACGGGTGGCCGGGCAACGTGCGCGAGCTGCGCAACGCCGTCGAGCGCGCGATCGTGCTGGGCGATCGCGAGCAGATCGTGGCGCACGACCTGCCGCCCCAGGTGCTCTCGATGGCCGCGCCGTCGCGCACGCGCAACTCACCGCCCACCCCGCCGCTCGGCTCGGCCATCTCGACCGCGGTACCGACCGTGGCGCCGCAGGTCGCGCACGTGACGATCGACATGCCGCCGCAGCCCCCCGTCGCCTCACCCGCCCGCGCCCGATCGCTGCGCGAGCTCGAGAAGGAAGGCATCCTCGCGGCGCTGGCCGCGACCGGCGGCAACAAGGCGCAGGCGGCGGCGATCCTCGAGATCGATCGCTCGACTCTCTACAAGAAGCTCAAGGACTACGACATCGACGGCTGATCGGCGCCGACCTGTCGAGAAGCGGTAGAAACCGCGACACATGCGTCGTGCTGCCGCCCGCGCCGGCACCCGGAAGTCGCGGGCTTGGCCGGTGGTCGGACCCTGGCACCACGCCTGCAATCTGCGGCCGCCATGAAACGAGCCTGCCTTGTCCTCGCGCTCGGCGCCTGCGCGGCCGAGCCCACGCGCCCCGACTACACCGGGCAGACCCGCCGCTACGTCGTCGACTCGATCGCGGTGCCGACGCACCAGTCGGAGGCGCGCGCCTTCGGCGCCGACCTCGACGATGATGGCGCGATCGACAACCAGCTCGGCATGGTGATCGGCACGCTGGCCGGCTTCGGCGATGTCACCGTGCACCCCGACGACATGGTCGCCTCCGGGGTGATCGCCTCGGCGGTCGAGCTGGTCGCCGATGACCTCGACGACGACGACACGGTCGGGTTGCGCTTCCTCGGTGCCGACGGCGACACCGCGGAGCTGGTCGGCGGCGCGCTCGCCGGCGGGAGGTTCACGACCGAGTGGAGTGGCACCGGCGCAGCGCACCTGCCCGTGTTCATGGACGCCGACCCGACGGTGCTGCCGCTCACGCACATGCACGCGACGCTGGTCTCCGACGGTACCGGCGGCTTCGACGCGACGATCCAGGGCGCGGTGCCCGCCGAGCTCGCGAAGGCCGCGGCACTCGTCGGCGTCCAGCAGATGTTCGCGTCCAGGCCGGCCGATCACGTCGCGTTCTTGCGGATGTTCGACGGCCCGCCGTACGACTACCTCCTCAGCGAGGACGAGTTCGTGTCCAACCCCTTGATCGAATCCTTGCTCGCGCCCGACGTCGAGCTCGACGGAACGCGGCTCTTGTCGATCGGCTTTCACGTGCACCTGTCGCCGTGCGAGGACGGCCGCTGCGCGCCGGCGGCGGAGCCGACGTGCTTCGATCGCGCGCGCAACGGCGACGAGACGGACGTCGACTGCGGCGGTTCGTGCGGCGGGTGTGCAGCCGGCGCCACGTGCACCGCCGCGAGCGACTGCCAGACCGCCTCGTGCGATGGCACGTGCGCGGCCCCCTCCTGCTCCGACGGCGTGCACGATGGCGTCGAGACCGACGTCGATTGCGGCAGCACGTGCGGCGGCTGCGCGGTCGGCCAGGCGTGCTGGAGCAGCGCCGACTGTCTCGGCCATCAGTGCGGTGCGCCGTGCACCGGCACGTTCTGCGACACGTACACCCTCGATACGTGCCGCTAGGCCGCGCGGCTAGCGCGGATTCTTGCGCGGGCGGCCGCGCTTGCGAGGCGCGTCGCTCTGCCCGAAGTCGAGCTCCTCGGCGAACCGTTCTTCCACCAGATCATCGACCGAGGTGTGAAGGGAATCCAACCGGCGAAGCTCCTCGCGCTCGAACTCGGCAAACGAAGTATAAATACGGGGAATTCCAGACGACATTGGCGCTCCTTCGAGGACATGCCCACATGTCCTACATCTG
>DAIRFU010000042.1:0-18564 GCA_036794935.1 Kofleriaceae bacterium
CATCGAGCTGCACTTCAAGGTCGCGCGCTGCGCCCGCGAGCTCGGCGACCAGGAGGCCGCGGCCAAGCATGTCGACATCGTGCTCGCGCTCGCGCCCGACCACCGCGGCGCACGCCTGATGCGCACCGAGCTCGGCGCCGCCGACCCGCTGACGAACATCGAGGACCAGCTCGCGCTCGCGAACACCGCGCCGCCCGACGAGAAGGCGACCCGGTTCGCCGCGATCGGCGATCGCTACGTCGAGCTCGGCGATCGCGCGGCGGCACGCGAGATGTACCGCGAGGCACTCTCGCACCGACCCGGCGATCACGTGCTGCTCACGAAGTTCCTCGAGCTGGTCACCGAGGAGGGCGACTGGTCGTACTCGATGGACGTCGTCCAGCGCCTGATCGACTCCGAGACCGACGGGAGGGTGCGCGCACGCTATCGCCACCTCGCCGGCATGATCGCGCGCGACGAGCTCGACGATCACGATCGTGCTGCCGAGCTGTTCGGCCACGCGATCGATGACGACCCCTTCAACTTCGACGCGGCCGACGAGCTCGAGGCGCTGCTCGACGCCGGCGACGACCGGCGCGCGCTCGCGACGTTCTTCTACAAGCGGCTCGAGCAGGTCCGTAGCAGCGAGGGCCGGCCCGGCGAGCGGCTGCGGCTGTGGGATCAGCTCGGCGAGCTGTGCATGGAGCTCGACACGCGCGACGACGCGGTGGTCGCGTTCGAGGTCGCGCTGTCGCTCGATCCCGATAACCTCGATCGCCGCAAGCGGCTCGCCGATCTGTACGCGCTCGACAGCAAGCATGACGGCAAGGCGATCGCGCAGCATCAGGCGATCCTGCGCGCGAACAAGCGGCAGCTCGACTCGTACAAGGCGCTGCGAGCGCTGTACGAGCGGACGCGGCAGCCCGAGCGCGCCCGCGCCTGTCAGGATGCGATCGAGCTGATCGGCGAGACGCGCAAGCCGACGGACGCCGGGGCGCCGGCGCGCGAGACCCCGCTGCGCACGCTCGGCAACGAGGACTGGCTCGTGTTGACCCAGCTCGACGTCGACGTCCAGCTATCGACGCTGTTCGCGGTGGTCGCGCCACCGTTCGCGGTCGAGCGCGCGCGCATGCGCCCGCCGCTCGGGGTTCCGGCGAAGGAGCACGAGATCGCGGCCGATGTCGCCAAGGTGCTCTCGCGCGTGATCACCGCGCTCGCGACGCCGCGGCCGCCGGTCTACGTCGAGCGCGATCAGGCCGCCGCCTGCAAGATGGTGATGCGGCTGCGCGATGGCGTGCTCGTCCCGGTGATGGTGTTCGGCCGGCCCGTGATCGACAAGCAGGTCGGCGAGCACGAGCTGGCGTTCCTGCTCGCGCGCCAGCTCGCCGATCTGCGGACCGAGCGGATCGCGCGCCTGCTCTGCCCGCGCGCCGGCGAGCTCGCGCAGATCATCGAGCTCGCGGCGGCGCCGCAGACCGACGGCGATGGGGGCGGGGGCGCGGGCGGATCAACTCATGCCGCGCGCTGGCTGACCACGTCCCTGCATCCGGTCGAGCTCGAGCAGGCGCGCGCGATCGGCGCCCGGCTGCGCGAGCGCGAGATCCATCCGATGACCGCGGCGATCGGCTGGCTGGCTGCGACCGAGCGCGCCGCCGACCGGATCGGGCTCATCGTCGTCGGCGATCTCGCGAAGTGCGCCCGCATCCTCGAGCGCGACACGGCCGCCCGCGATGCCGGCCGCGTCCTCGATCTCGCGTGGGCGAGCGTGAGCGACGAGGTGCTGAGCGTGCGCGCACGGGTCGAGGGCTGGACGGCCGTGCCGCCGCCCATCCCGTCGCGCGCGACGCAGGTCCGTAGCGCGACGTAGCGAAGCGGTGTATGCACGCGGTGCATGCACGACGTATTTGGCAAGCTCTCCACGTACGACTTCGGCGAGGTCCACGTAAAGCTCGACAAGGCGAGCCACCTGCAGGCGATCGTCGCGATCCACGATTCGCGACTCGGTCCCGCGCTCGGCGGCTGCCGCTTCATCGAGTACGACACCGACGATGACGCCATCGTCGACGCACTGCGCCTCGCGCGCGGCATGACGTACAAGGCGGCGCTCGCCGGGCTCCAGCACGGCGGCGGCAAGAGCGTGATCATCCGGCCCAAGCGCCACTTCGATCGCGTCGCGCTGTTCCGCGCGTTCGGTCGCTTCATCGAGGATCTGCGCGGCCACTACATCACGGCCGAGGACAGCGGCACCGGCCTCGAGGACATGGAGATCATCCGCACCCAGACCAAGTGGGTGACCGGCATCGATCCGACGCACGGCGGCTCGGGCGATCCGTCGCCGTTCACCGCGCTCGGCGTGCGCCGCGGCATCGAGGCGTGCGTGAAGTTCAAGCTCGGCAAGGAGTCGCTGCAAGGCGTCCACGTCGCCGTCCAGGGCGTCGGCCATGTCGGCTATCAGCTGTGCAAGGAGCTCCACGCCGCGGGTGCCAAGCTCACGGTCGCCGACGTCGACAAGCTCAAGAGCGAGCGCGCGCAGCGCGAGTTCGGCGCAGGGGTGACCAGCATCGACGACGTCGCCAAGGTCGACTGCGACGTCTTCGCGCCGTGCGCACTCGGTGCCGGCCTCAACGACAACACGATCCCGCACCTCAAGGCGAAGATCGTCGCGGGCGCCGCGAACAACCAGCTCGCCGAGCCGCGGCACGGTGACGACCTCCACGCGCGCGGCATCCTCTACGCTCCGGACTACGCGATCAACGCGGGCGGGCTCGTCAACGTCGCCCAGGAGGTGAAGGGCTACGACGCGAAGGTCGCGCGCGAGCGGACGCTCGAGATCTTCAACACGATCTGGGACATCTGCGATCGCAGCAAGAAGCTCTCCGCGCCGACCTACAAGGTCGCCGACATCATGGTCGAGGAGAAGCTGGCGGCCGCCAGCCGCAAGTGACGCACCGCGTGTAACCGCGGGCCCTGGCCCCCGCGACACCGCGTTGCTGCAGGCCCTGCGCCCCTGACAGCCGATTTTCGGTACGTCGTGCTTGCTTCCAGCCGCTGGTTGGAAGGACAAAACGGGCCCATGAATCGTTTAGCCGTTGCGCTTGTCACGGTCGCTTCTGTGTCTACAGCCCATGCAGGCGTGGAGGTCGGCGGCACCGCGGGCCTTCACGTCTTCAGCGAGACGAACGCACTCGGCACGAAGGATAACGATCCGACGCACCAGGCGAACTCGGCGCTGTTCGGGCTGCGAGTCGGCGTCTACTTCAGCTCGATGCTGGGCGTCGAGCTCGAGGGCGGCATCATCCCGACCGAGTCGGCTGGCACCGACGTCACGTTCGACATCTTCAACGCGGTCGTGCGCGCTCAGCTGGTCGCGCAGTTCCGCGCGGCCGATCCCGAGAACAAGATCATCCCGTTCGTGCTCGCCGGCGCCGGCGCGATGCGCGTCGTCGACATCGGCACGACCGAGACGTCACTGTTCAAGAAGGACACCGCCGCGCACGGCACGATCGGCTTTGGCGCCAAGTACCGCTCCGGCGGCGGCTGGGGCGTTCGCCTCGACGCGCGCGTCTACCTCGTCGGTGACAATGCCGGCGACCCGGTGACCGAGGACTTCGAGATCCTCGCGTCGCTCTACCGCAACTTCGGCGCCCAGGAGAAGGTCGCGAAGAAGGTCGAGCCGCCGAAGGTCGAGGCCGACGCAGACGCGGATGGCGTGACCGGTGAGGCCGACAAGTGCCCGCAGGAGGCCGAGGACAAGGACGGCTTCCAGGACGAGGATGGCTGCCCCGACGCCGACAACGACCAGGACGGCATCGGCGACGCGACGGACAAGTGCGGCGCCGAGCCCGAGGACAAGGACAACTTCCAGGACGAGGATGGCTGCCCCGATCCGGACAACGATCAGGACGGCGTGCCCGACGCCGCCGACAAGTGCGCCGAGCAGCCCGAGACCGTGAACGGCATCGACGACGAGGACGGCTGCCCCGACGAGGTGCCGGCGAACCTGTCGGCGATCCTCGGCCCGGTCGCCGGCGTGAGCTTCCGGGTCAACTCGGCCGACCTCCTGCCGGCGTCCAAGAAGGCGCTCGACAAGGTCGCGACCGCACTCGCCGAGTTCCCGACGGTCACCATCGAGGTCCAGGCGCACACCGACGATCAGACGCTCAAGGCCGGCGGCAAGTTCGCCGATAACGACGCGCTCTCGCAGGCGCGCGCCGACGCGGTCAAGGCGTACCTCGTCACCAAGGGACTCGCCGAGGACCACCTGGTCGCGAAGGGCTACGCGGCGACCGTGCCGCTCCAGGATCCGACCGGCCTCAAGGGCGCCAAGCTGCGCGCCGCGCGCAAGGCGAACCAGCGCGTCGAGCTGAAGCTCGTCACGCCGGCTGCCCCGGCCGCGCAGACCGCACCGGCCACCGAGGCGCCCGCCACCGACGCGCCGGCCACCGAGACGCCGGCTCCGGCTCCGGCTCCGGCTCCGGGCGAGTAACCTCCCCGCGATCGAGTCGCTCGCAAGCGCGGATCGCGGTAACGCGGTCCGCGCTCGCCGTTTCGGGCGGCACGTCCGACGTAGAGGTCGGGGCCGCCTGCCGGGCGCTTCGCCCGGCGCCTCCGCGCTACTCGACGCGCTGGATGATGTGGATGCCGAAGTCGGTCTTGACGACGCCCACCTCACCCTTGTTGAGCCGCAGCGACAGCTTCTTGAACGGCTCGACGAGGCCGGCATCCGGCGTGACGTCGTAGCTCTTCCCCGACTTCGCCGAGCCCTCGTCCTCCGACAGCTGCGCCATCAGCGGCTCGATCTTCGCGCCCTTCTTCAGCTTCGCGACGGTGTCCTTGACGAGCTTCTCGAGCGCGGCGCGGTCGCGCTTCTTCGCGCGCGGATCGCGGCCGGTGTTGACCTCGTTCCAGCCGAGCAGGATGTGCTTGACCGTCGCCTTCTGGGTCACCGGCTCGCGCTTCAGGATGTCGACCGAATCCAGCGGATCCGGCGGCGGCGGCGGCACGCGCTTGACCACGTGCCAGCCGAGCGGCGACTTCACGAGGCCGACCTCGTTCTCCTCGAGCCGCAGTGCCAGCTGCTTGAGATTGTCGAACGGTGCCGGCACCTGCGAGCTCTCTTCGAGTGGAATCGTGCGACCGCCATCCTTCGCGCCGGGTTCCTCCGAATACTCCTTCGTCAGCGCATTCATGTCGCCGCCGGCCTTCGCCTTGGCCATCACCTCCTGCGCGAGCTTGTCCGCCTCTTCCTTCGTGCGGGTCTTGGCGCGCGGATCGCCCTGTGGGCTCTTCGCGAGCTGCGTGTCCTTCCAGCCAATCACGATGTGCTGGATCGTCGCGGTGCCGGGCTTCGCCGGGCGCGCCAGCACGTCGGCCGACTCCAGCGGATCGGGCGGCGGCGGCGGCACGCGCTCCATCACGTGGTAGCCGAACCTGCTCTTGACGATGCCGACCTCGTTCAGCTTGAGGTGCAGCGCGAGCGCCTTGAACTCGGGGACGAACTCGGTGTCGGCCTTGACCTGGTAGGGGTCGCCCGCCAGCGAGCCGGGGTCCTCGGAGTACTGCTTGACCAGCGCATCGATCTGGCCCGGGTCCTTGCGCAGCTTGTCCGCGATCTCCTTCGCGAGCTTCGCGGCATCGGCGTTCGTCCGCTTCTTCGCGCGTTCGTCGAGGCGGCCGTGATAGACGGAGTCGTCGAGCTCCTTCCAGCCGATCAACACGTGCTTGACCTGCACGTCGGCCGCCGCTTCCTTGCGGTCGAGGATGTCCTTGCTGTCGATGTCGATCGCGTCGCCGGCCGCCGAGGCCGAACCGGTCGTCGTCTTCGACGCTGCCGGCAGGTCGTCGAGCTTGCTCTTGCCCTGCTCGCAACCTGCCGTCACGAGCGCGAGCGCCAATAGGATGTTTCGCATCAGCCGCGCATCCTAGCGGGAGAACCCGGGCTTGTCACAGAACGGCCGGCTGGTGGTCAACGGGCGTTAGCTGTCGACGAAATCGCCTCGGTGTATATCCTGCGCCCTGCCATGACCCCACCTGCTCTACCCAGCCGCGCCCGCGTCGTCATCGTCGGTGGCGGCATCATCGGCTGCTCGGTCGCGTACCACCTCGCGCACATGGGCTGGAAGGACGTCGTGCTGCTCGAGCGCGACCGGCTGACGTCGGGCACCACGTGGCACGCCGCCGGCCTGATCGTCACGTTTGGTTCGACCTCCGAGACCTCGACCGAGATGCGCAAGTACACGCGCAACCTCTACACGACGCTCGAGGCCGAGACCGGCCAGTCGACCGGCTTCAAGCCGTGCGGCTTCATCGAGGTCGCCGGCGATCGCGACCGGCTCGAGGAGTACCGCCGGGTCTCCGCGTTCAACCGCACGTGCGGCGTCGACGTCCACGAGATCTCGCCCGGCCAGGTCCGCGAGCTGTTCCCGATCGCGAAGACCGACGACCTGCTCGCCGGCTTCTACGTCAAGGAGGACGGCCGCGTGAACCCGGTCGACGCGACGATGGCGCTCGCGAAGGGCGCGCGGCTGCAGGGCGCGACGCTGATCGAGGGCGTGCCGGTCACCGGCTTTCTCAGCAAGCGCGGCGCGGTCACCGGCGTGCGTACCGCGTTCGGTGACATCGAGGCCGAGTACGTCGTCAACTGCGCCGGCATGTGGGCGCGCCAGATCTCGCGCGAGGTCGGCGTCAACATCCCGCTGCAGGCGGCCGAGCACTACTACCTGATCACCGAGCGGCTGAGGCACATCTCGCCCGACTGGCCGGTGCTCGAGGATCCGGGCTCGTACGGCTACTTCCGCGAGGAGGTCGGCGGCCTGATGATCGGCCTCTTCGAGCCGAAATGCGCGCCGTGGCGCGTCGAGGGCGTGCCGGCCGACTTCTCGTTCGGCGAGATCCAGCCCGACTGGGAGCGCATGGGCCCGTACGTCGAGAAGGCGATGGCCCGCGTGCCGATCGCGATGGAGACCGGCGTGAAGAAGTTCTTCTGCGGACCGGAGAGCTTCACGCCCGATCTCGCGCCGATCGTCGGCGAGGCGCCCGAGCTGAAGAACTTCTTCGTCGCCGCCGGCCTCAACTCGATCGGCATCATCACGGGCGGCGGCATCGGCCGCCTCGTCGCGCACTGGATCATCAACGGCCGCCCCGACCAGGACATCAGCGCGATCGACATCGCGCGCCTGCACGGCTACCAGTCGACGCCGGAGTATCGCCGCACGCGCACCGTCGAGTCGCTCGGCATGGTCTACCAGTGCCACTACCCGTTCCGCTCGATGACCACCGCGCGCGGCGCCAAGCAGACGCCGTTCTACGATCGGCTGGCGGCACGCGGTGCGTTCTTCCGCGACGTCAGCGGCTGGGAGGGCGCGGACTGGTACGGTGATCAGGACGTACGTGACAACCACACGCTGACGTTCGGCAAGCCGCCGTGGTTCGCGCAGTGGCGCGCCGAGCACACCGCGGCGCGCGAGGGCGTGATCGTGATGGACATGTCGTTCATGTCGAAGTTCCTCGTCGAGGGACGCGACGCCGGCCGGCTGCTCGACTGGATCAGCGCGAACCAGGTCGACGGCGAGACCGGGCAGATCACGTACACGCAGTGGCTCGACGAGGCCGGCAAGCTGCAGGGCGATCTGACCGTCACCAAGCTCGCCCCGGAGATGGAGCTGGCCGGATTGGCTCCGGCCGGCGCGAACGACCGGTACTGGGTCGTCGCCAGCGACACCGTGCACCGGCACACGCAGTGGTGGATGAAGCGTCATTTCGGCGACGCGCACGCGTTCGTCGCCGACATGACCTCGGCCTACGCGCAGCTGAACATCCAGGGGCCGCGCTCGCGCGAGCTGATGCAGCTCGTGACCACGACCGACATGGGCAACGAGGCGTTCCCGTTCCGCGCCGCGCGCGAGATCGACATCGGCTTCGCGCGCGTGCTCTGCATCCGCATCACGTACCTCGGCGAGCTCGGCTACGAGCTCTACATTCCGACCGAGCAGGCGCTGCACGTCTACGACCGGCTCGTCGCGGCCGGCGCGCAGGTCGGCCTCGTCCACGCCGGCCTCAAGACCCTCGCGAGCTGCCGGATGGAGAAGGCCTACCGCGACATGGGCCACGACATCGACAACACCGACACGGTGCTCGAGGCCGGCCTCGGCTTCGCCGTCGATCTGAAGAAGCCCGGCGGCTTCCTCGGCAAGGACGCCGTGCTCGCACAGAAGGCGGCCGGCCCGCTGAAGAAGCGACTGCTCCAGATCCTGGTCAAGGATCCCGAGGCGATGCTGTTCCACGCCGAGGTCGTGCGCCGTGACGGCAAGGCCGTGAGCTACATCCGCGCGGCGTCCTACGGCCACACGCTCGGCGGGGCGGTCGGTCTCGCGATGGTCGAGGCGAGCGAACCGATCGATCAGGCGTGGATCGACGCCGGCACCTGGGAGGTCGAGATCGCGAACACGATCTACCCCGCCGTCGCCTCGCTGCGGCCGCTCTACGATCCCCGGAACGAGAAGGTGAAGCGATGATCACGCCCCCCGCTCGGGTCGGCTGTCCCCAGCGGGCTCGTCGGGCTCGCGCCCACTGATGCATGCGGGCAGCACGGCTGAAATGAGACAGATGCCGCAGCCCTCACGTTTTTCGGCGCCGCGGCCGCCGCGATCGAGGATGATGCGGCCATGAGGGAGTACACGCTCGCCGCGATCATTCTTGCGTTTGGCTGTGGTGGCACGGAGCCCGGCATCGGAGGCGACGACACGTCGATGCCGATCGACGCGCCGAGCGGCATGGCCGACGCGTACGTCCCGCCGACCGGCTACACGAAGCTGATCGGCCGCACGTGGTCGCTGCAGCCCGGACAGACCGACATCTACCGGTGCGTGCGCGTCACGATCCCCGAGGACACGTACATCACGAACATCATGGCGCAGGCACCGAACGGCACGCACCACACCGTGCTGTCGATCGCCGGCGGGATGGGAACGTCCGGTCCCGACGGCGAGCAGGATTGTTCGGTGAGCACGCTCGGCACCCAGATGCTGTACGCATCGGGCGTCGGCACCTCGCCGCTCGATTTCCCCACCGATGTCGGCCTCAAGATCGCGGCGGGTACGCAGATCCACCTCAACCTGCACCTCTACAACGCCGGCGACGAGGCGATCAGCGGCGAGTCCGCGATCTGGATCAAGTCCCAGCCGACGCCGACGCCCGTGCTCGCCGAGATGGTGTTCGCAGGGCCGCTGCAGTTCACGATCAGCACCGGGCAAGACACCGTCACGGGCCAGTGCTCGATCCAGCAGGCCTACTCGGTGTTCGCGCTGTGGCCGCACATGCACAAGCTCGCCACGCACCAGAAGATCGAGCTGCTCCGCGGCTCGGACGAGCCGGTGATGCTGCACGACATGGACTATCAGTTCGGCGAGCAGAAGTACTGGCTGCAGAGCCCCGAGATCCAGCTGCAGGCGGGCGACAAGGTCCGGGTGACCTGCAGCTACGACAACACGACGGGTGGCCCGATCAGCTTCGGCGACAGCTCCGACGACGAGATGTGCTTCGGCGGCATGTATCGCTACCCGGCGTCGGGCAGCGCCCTGTTCTGCCCGTTCTGACGGCCGACGCTGCGGCTGGTCTTCGCGGCGACTAGATCGTCACGCGCTCGGCGCTGCCCTCGAACAGCTGCCCCGCGATCGTCAGGTACATCACGCCGCCGCTGACCGCGAGATCCCAGGAGTTGACGCGGTCGAGCGTCGCGGCGATCGCGTCGAGCCAGTCGGGAGCGAACGCATGCAGCGCGATGTGCTCGGCGCGATGAACGCGCCGTTCGCGGATCGCCGCCGCGAGCTGCTCCGCCTGCTTCCACGTGTACACGACGACGCGCGGCGATGCCTTCGCCGCCTTGTGCAGGCGGTCGGGCGTCGGAGACCCGACCTCGATCCACGCCAGCAGGTCGCCGCGCAGGTCGCGCTGGACGAGCGCTGGCTCGGTGTCGTCGGAGACGCCGCCCTTGCTGAACTCGAGACCGTCACCGTGCTCCAGCGCACGGGCCACCAGGCGCGCGACGAGATAGCGGTCGCTCTCAGACGGATGCTGGGCGACCCGGAGGTCGAGTTGCTCGTAGATGCCGCGGTCGGAATCTGCAAGCGAGATGTGCACTTTGCGCATGGTTGCAGGTAGCGCCATCGCTTGCATGATGATCGCTTTGAGCCCAAAGTAACAGCGCCCGTGATGCCGGAGTCTGCGGATACACAGGTGGTCAAGCGGCTGCTGTCCGACGTGATCGACTCGTTCGAGAAGCTCGAGATCGTCGTCCACGTGTATCGCGCGGGCTTCCAGCTCGCACCGGCGGCCGAGATCGCGAAGACGGTGTCGGTACCGCTCGACGAGGTTCATGACTGCCTCGACGCGCTGCGCGCCGCCCGCGCACTGGATCCCGCCGGCCCGTGGCGCTCGTCGATCGACGCGCTCGTCAAGCTCTATGACGACGATCGCATCGAGGTGTTGAACCTGATGACGCGGACCGCACTCGAGCGCGTGCGCAAGGAGGCCGCGCGCGTGTTCGCAGATGCGTTCGTGATCCGTCCAAAGAAGAAGGGAGACCCCGATGCCTGAGCTTGTCTACGTGCTGTGCGCGCTGACCAGCGTCCTGTGCGCCGGACTCCTGCTTCGCAGCTACCGGCACAACAGGAGCAAATTGCTCCTGTGGAGCACGCTGTGCTTCGTCGGTCTCGCTATCAACAACATCCTGCTGATCGTCGATCTCGTCCTGACCCCGCCCGACCTGGACCTGAGGTTTCTGCGCAGCGGCTCCGGGGTCGTCGGTCTCGCACTCATGACGATCGGCCTGATCTGGGAGAGCCGGTGATGGTGCACGAGGTCTACACCTACACGTTCGGCGTCCTCTCCACGCTCTCGCTCGTGTGTGCGCTGTTTTTCCTGCGCTACTGGCGGTCGAGCCATGATCGCTTCTTCGCGTTCTTCACCGTGGCGTTCTGCGCGCTCGGGGCCAACTGGGCGCTCCTGGTCGGGCGCGATCCCGACGACGAATACGCGCCGTACTACTATTTGCTGAGGCTGCTCGCGTTCTTGCTCATCCTGCTGGCGATCGTCGACAAGAACCGACGAACGTCACGGTCCGAATAGGATCGGCCGATTCGCCACGGTGTGGCGTGGGCGACCGCAGATCGGGTCAAAACGCTACGTCGTCCTTATTCCCGACGGTGGCACGCGGGTTGTAGTCCCCGTTCCCATGACCGCCATGACCCAGCGGCTTACCGCCTCGGAAGATCCAGATCTCGCCATCGTCTCGATTTCGCCGCAGGCTCAGACCGCGCTCACATACGTACGTGGCGCGCTGTTCAATCCGGTGAGCCTCTCGGTGATGGCGTTTGCCGTGTGCGTCGGCGTCGGGTATGCGGGCCTGCTCGGCGCGCTGATCGCGATGCTGACGTTCGTCACGCTCGGCACCAGCGCCACGCGGTACCGCTACGTACGGCGGCAGCTCGATCGCCAGTTCGAGTATCGCGTCAAACAGAAGCGCGAGGCGGAGCGCATGAAGCTGCTCAAGCCGACCGGACCGGTGCGCCAGCAGCAGTACTGCGACCTCCGCGACCTGGTCGCCGATATCGAGCGAACCGACGCGGCCGAGGCGAACCGGTTCGAGCTCCAGCCGCTGCTCGACCACTTCGTCAACCTCGCGGTCAGCCACCAGAAGTGCCTGGACTCGCTGCGCCTCGCGGGCTCGAGCGACCTGCCGCGCATGTTGCCGATGCAGGATCCGAATCGCTCGGCCCGCCGCCGCGAGATCATGGTGCGCCGCATGCGCCACCGCGACGAGTGCGTCCGCCGCATCGAGCGCCTCGCAGACGAGCTCGAGGCCGTCGACGAGCTGGTCCGGCTGGTCGCCCAGCGCGTCGCGTGCCCGCAGCTCGACGGCGAGCTCGACCGCGAGATCGAGCGCCGGCTGTGGGAGCTCGACGAGGTCGACGAGGCGCTCAGCCAGCTGTCCGCGTAACCGCCCGGCTTCTCTCGGATCTTCACGACGGCCGGCGTGGCGTCTTGCCCCGCCGGCCGCCGGTCGTTTCGGGTTCCTATTGACCAAAAGTCAATAGCCGGTTATCGTCCTGACATGCTCACCGCGGTCATCGTCGGCGCCGGGTTCTCGGGCCTGTGCGCCGCCATCCAGCTCAAGCGTGCCGGCATCAGCGACTTCGTCATCCTCGAGAAGGCCGACCGCGTCGGCGGCACCTGGCGCGAGAACTCGTATCCAGGCGCCGCGTGCGACGTGCCCTCGCACCTGTACTCGTACTCGTTCGAGCCGAACCCGAGGTGGTCGCGCGCGTACGGCGGCCAGGCCGAGATCCTCGCGTACCTCGAGCACTGCGCCGACAGGTACGGGCTGCGGCCGCACCTCAAGCTCGGCCAGCACGTCGACGAGGCGCGCTTCGACGAGGCGACGGGCACGTGGCACGTCGCGACCGCGGCGGGCGAGCGGCTCGAGGCGCGCGCGCTGCTGCTCGGCAATGGTGCGCTCCACATCCCCGCACTGCCCGACATCCCGGGGCTGGAGAGCTTCGCCGGCAAGCGCTTTCACTCGGCGCAGTGGGATCACGGGTACGACCTCGCCGGCAAGCGCGTCGGCGTGATCGGGACCGGTGCGAGCGCGATCCAGTTCGTGCCGCAGATCGCGCCGCGCGTCGCGCACCTCGACGTCTACCAGCGCACCGCGCCGTGGGTCGTGCCCAAGCGCGACCGGCCGATCCGCGATGCCGAGCGCTGGCTGCTCGAGCACGTACCCGGCACGCACTGGCTGCGCCGCGCCGGCCTGTACTGGCTGTTCGAGAGCCGCGTCATCGGGTTCGCGTACGCGCCGAAGGTCAACGAGCTGATCGAGAAGCTCGCGCGGGGCTACCTCGCGAAGGTGGTGCCCGATCCGGCGCTGCGGACGAGGTTGACGCCGACGTACCGGTTCGGCTGCAAGCGCGTGTTGATCTCGAACGAGTGGTACCCGGCGCTGCAGCGCGACAACGTCGACGTGATCGATGACGGCATCGCCGCGATCACGCCGCGCGGGGTGCGCACGCGCGACGGCAGCGAGCGCGCCTACGACGCGCTGATCTTCGGCACCGGCTTTCGCGTCAGCGAGTATCTGTCCGCGATCCGGATCGTCGGGCGCGGCGGCGCCGAGCTCAACGAGGTGTGGCGGCAGTCGCTGCGCAACTATCTCGGCATCACGGTCTCGGGCTTCCCGAACCTGTTCCTGCTGATGGGGCCGAACACCGGCCTGGGCCACAACTCGATGATCTTCATGATCGAGGCGCAGGCGCGCTACGCCGCCCAGGCGATCGGCCAGCTCCGCGCGAAGCAGCTCGCGTTCATGGACGTGCTGCCGAGCGCAGAGCAGGCGTTCCGGGCCGAGCTCGCGCGCAAGATGAAGAACACCGTATGGACGACCGGCTGTTCGAGCTGGTACCAGACACCCGACGGCGAGGTGTTCCTGTGGCCAGGTGCGACCTTCGATTACTGGTGGCGTACCCGCCACGTCGACCTCGCGGCCTACGAGACGCGGATCGCGCCACGCGAACCGCTGCGCCGCGCCGCCTGACCGCGTTATCGTCGAGGCATGCGCAGAGGGACGCTGCTGGTCTTGCTCGCGGCGTGTGGTTCGAGTGACGCCACCGGCGGCGACGACGGGCCACACCCGATCCCGGCACCGGCCTGCACCGCCGCGACCGGTGGCGGATCGTCCGCGGTGAGCGCGCCGGCGCTCGTCTACACGCTCGCGGATCGCTGGCAGGAGGCGTGGCTCGCGTCCCCTGCAGTCGCCGACCTCGACGGTGACGGCACCCGCGAGATCATCGTGCCGCGCCACGAGCTGGTGCTCGTCTGGCACACCGACGGCACCGTCGTGTGGAGCGCCACCCTGCCCGGCCGGATCTGGGCATCGCCGGTGGTCGCCGATCTGGTGCCGGACCGGCCCGGGCTCGAGGTCGCGGTCGCGTCCCGCGATCAGATCGCCGCGTTCGACGCGCAGGGCCAACCCCTGCCCGGCTTTCCGTTCACGTGGCGCGACGAGATGCGCTCGCTCGCGGCGGGCGACATCGACGGCGACGGTGCGCTCGAGCTGGTCGCGGTGACCTCGACACCGCTCGCCGCGAACGACCAGCGCGACGTCGTGATCGCGGTCGAGATGACCGGGACGGCCGTGGCCGGCTTCCCGCCCAACACGACCGGCAGCTCCGGCTGCGACGCTGCCTGCTACGTCACCGGGGGCTACGACCAGAACATCGCGCTCGGCGATGTCGACGGCGACGGGGTCGCCGACCTGTTCGTGGCGCAGGACAACGCGTACCTGTCGCTGCACGCCGGTACCGGCCGCGCGTTCGATGCCGCCTCGATCTTCGCCGACCGCACGAAGTTCTCCGGCATCCGCTGGATGGTCGACTACGCGCTCGCGCAACAGGGCTACGCGAACGACGAGGCCATCGACGAGCAGGCGCACTTCACGAACACCGCACCCGCGATCGCGGATCTCGACGGCGACGGGGTCGGCGAGCTGATCGCGCTCGGCTCGATCCAGAACGCGGCGCAAGACGACCGCGAGCGCGGCGTCGGTCTGTTCGTCGCGCGCGACGACGGCGAGCGCCCGGCGGCGTGGCTCGCGCCGCCGCGTTTCGCCGATTACGCGGGCGGTCTGTGGGACGCCGGCAACAACATCGTCGGCATCACGAACCAGGTCTCGGTCGCCGATCTCGATCCCGCGCGGCCTGGGCCCGAGCTCGTGTTCGCCGGTTTCGACGGCCGCATCCACGCCGTCGACGCACGCGCGCAGACGCTGTGGTCCACGCCGTACACGTCCTCCGCGGAGGTCTGGACCGGCGGCATCGCGATCGCCGACCTGTCCGGCGATGGCAGCCCCGAGCTCGTGCTCGCGACGTATGGCGAGAGCGGCGGTGACCTCATCGTGCTCGATGCCGGCGGCAACGAGCTGCATCGCGTGGCGCTCGGCGGACGCGGCGCGATGCCGGTGCCGACGATCGCCGATGTCGACGGCGACGGCGACCTCGATATCATCGTGTCGCTCAAGGACGCCGAGGATCGCGTGCGCTCCGTCGAGATCTACGAGGTCGCGGGCTCGTCGGAGAATTGCCTGGCCTGGCCGACCGGACGCGGCAACTACCGCCGCGACGGGTTCCTGCCGCCCGGTTAGCCCACGAGAGCGTGCGCGCTCGCTCGCCGATCGCGCGCGTTCTCGCCGATCTGCCGCGTGGCAACTCGCTTGCACCTCTGCAGGCGAGATATGACCCACTCGCTCGCTCTCGCTCTGGTCGCCTCGCTCGTGCCCGCGCTCGCCAGCGCACAGAGCGCGCGCACGCTCGCACCGCGGGCCGATGCGTACGAGGTCCACGACGCGTGGAACGCGCCGGTGTTCGCGACCGGCGCGGTCGTGCTTGGTGGCAGCTACGCCAGCTCGGCGTGGATCGCGAGCACGAGCGATCACGAGGGTGCCTCGCAGCTCTACCTGCCGGTCGTCGGCCCGTGGCTCGCGCTCTCCGACTGGGGCGCGTGTCCGCTCGACGAGCCGCGCTGCGATCGGGCCACCACCGACAAGGTGCTGCTCGTCGCCGACGGCGTGTTCCAGGCCGCCGGCGTGATCACGATGATCACCGCGCTGATCGCGCCGTCGAGCCGGATGATCACCCGCAGGCAGAGACACGAGCGGCTCGGCGTCATGCCCACGCGTCATGGCGTCGCGGTGTTCGGCGCGTTCTAGACCAGCGCCACTCTCCACTTGCGAGCGTCCGGGCGCGGGGGCTACGGTCGGCCGGCGATGACCAAGACCACCTCCGAGCTCCGCACCGATGCCGCATGGCTCGACGCCCACTGGATGCCGTTTAGCGGCAACCGTCAGTTCAAGGCGCATCCGCGCATGATCGTCGGCGCCGAGGGCGCCTACTACATCGACGGCGACGGCAAGCGCATCTTCGACGGGCTGTCGGGGCTGTGGTGCAGCGGGCTCGGCCACGGCCGCCGCGAGATCGCCGAGGCGATCAGCAAGACGGCCACGGCGCTCGACTACGCGCCCGCGTTCCAGTACGGCCACCCGCACTCGTTCGCGCTCGCGAACAAGATCAAGGAGCTGACGCCGGACGGGCTCGACTACGTGTTCTTCACGAACTCGGGCTCCGAGTCGGCGGACACGTCACTCAAGATGGCGCGCGCGTACTGGCGCGCGAAGGGCATGGGCACCAAGCGCGTGCTGATCGGCCGCGAGAAGGGCTATCACGGCGTCAACTTCGGCGGCATCTCGGTCGGCGGCATCGGCGGCAACCGCAAGGCGTTCGGTCAGGCGGTCGAGGCCGATCACCTGCCGCACACGCTGCTCGCGAAGAACGCGTTCTCGAAGGGCATGCCGCCGCACGGCGCCGAGCTCGCCGACGACCTGCTGCGCCTGCTCGCGCTGCACGATCCGTCGAACGTCGCCGCCGTGATCGTCGAGCCGTTCTCCGGATCGGCCGGCGTCATCATTCCGCCCGCCGGCTATCTGCAGCGGATCCGCGAGATCTGTACGGCGAACGACATCCTGCTCATCTTCGACGAGGTGATCACCGGCTTCGGCCGCGCCGGCGCGTACACCGGCTCGGAGGCGTTCGGCGTGACGCCCGACATCCTCAACCTCGCGAAGCAGGTCACGAACGGTGCCCAGCCGCTCGGCGCGGTCGTCGCGACGAAGGAGATCTACGACACCATGATGGCCGCCGGCGGTCCCGACTATCTGGTCGAGTTCCCGCACGGCTAAACCTACTCGGCACACCCGGTCGCGTGGGCGGCCGGCGTCGCGGCGCTCGACCTGCTCGTCGCCGACAACGCGGTCGCGCGCGTGCGCGAGCTCGCGCCGTACTTCGAGGCGGCCGTGCACTCGCTGAAGGGCGCCCGCCACGTCGTCGACATCCGCAACTACGGCCTCGCCGCCGGCTTCACGATCGCGGCGTGGCCCGGCGAGCCGGCGAAGCGGCCGTTCGAGATCGCGATGAAGTGCCTCGCCAAGGGGTTCTACGTCCGGTACGGCGGCGACACGATCCAGCTCGCGCCGCCGTTCATCGTCGAGAAGCCCGAGATCGATCGGTTGATCGAGGCGCTCGGCGAGGCGATCAACGCGACCGAGTAGTCAGCTCGCCGCGATCTTGTCCATCAGCTGCTTGAGATCGACCGGCTTGACGAAGTGGGCGTTGAAGCCCGCCGCCAGGGTCTTCTCGCGATCGGCGGCCTGCCCGTAGCCGGTGAGCGCGAACAGCCGCGCACCGGCGAGCTGAGCCCGGATGCGGGCGGCCAGCTCGTAGCCGTCCATCACCGGCAGGCCGATGTCGAGGATCGCGATCTCCGGGTCGACCTCGGCGAGCATGCCGAGCGCACGCGCCGGGTCGCTGGCCGTGTGGACGTCATGGCCGGCCGCTTCGAGGAGCTCGGCGAGCAGCGCCAGCGCGTCCTCGTTATCGTCGACGATCAGGATCCGGCGCGGCCGTTCGGCGGTCGGGATGCCGCTCGCTCGCGGCTCGGGCGCGGGCGCGGGCAGCGCGACCGTCGCGAGCCGGATCGCGAACCGCGAGCCCTTGCCGGGGCCGGCACTGTGCGCGCTGACGCTGCCGCCGTGCATCTCGACGAGCGTCCGCACCAGCGTGAGGCCGATGCCGAGCCCGCCGGTGCTGCGCTCCGAGGTCCGGTACCCCTGCACGAACAGCTCGAACACGCGCGGCAGCAGGTCGGGCGAGATCCCCATGCCGTTATCGGTCACGCTGAGCTCGACCTCGCCGTCGTGCTCGCGAATCGCGGCGCTGATCTCGCCACCGACCTCCGTGTACTTCGCGGCGTTGGTCAACAGGTTCGCGACCACCTGCGTGAGCCGCGCCTCGTCGCCGTCGACGCCGATCGGATGGCTCGGCACGTCGAGGTGGAACTGATGATTGCGCTGCTCGAGCAGCGGGCTCGCGAGCTCGATCGCCCTCGCGAGCACGGCGCGCAGATCGATCGGTCTGCGCTTGAGCTCGAGCTTGCCGCGCGTGATGCGCGAGATGTCGAGCAGATCGTCGACCAGGTGCATCATGTGATGGACCTGGCGCTCGATGACCGCGTGCTCCTTCTGCGGTGGCCCGCTATGGCGCAGCTCGAGCAGCTGGAGCGCGGTCAGGATCGGCGCGAGCGGGTTGCGCAGCTCGTGGCCGAGCATCGCGAGGAACTCGTCCTTGCTGCGGTTGGCCTGCTCCGCCGCCTCCCGGCGAGCGCGCTCCTCCTCGGCCCGCCGCCGCTCGGTCAGATCGCGCGTCACCTTGGAGAAGCCGATCAGCGCGCCGCTGCGGTCGCGCACCGCGCTGATCACGACGTTGGCCCAGAACCGACTGCCATCCTTGCGCACGCGCCAGCCCTCGTCCTCGAAACAGCCGCCGGCGGCGGCGGCCCGCAGGTCCGCCTCGCACTTGCCGGCCGCGACGTCCTCGGGCAGGTAGAACCGCGAGAAGTGGCTGCCGATGATCTCGTCGGCGCGATATCCGTCGATGCGCTCGGCGCCGCTGTTCCACGTCGAGACGTGGCCGCTGGGATCGAGCATGA
>DAIRFU010000453.1:0-5997 GCA_036794935.1 Kofleriaceae bacterium
GATCACCGCCGTCCGATCGAGCCCGCCGTGCGCCCGCCGTTGCTCGCAGGCGCGCTGAACGACACGGTCAACATGCGGATCCCGGCGCGCCGCACCGCCCGCAAGCGCACCCTGCGGGCCGGCACCGCGATCACGAACGACACCTCGACCGAGTTCTCGATCCCGGTCACCCTCGACACGGACGTCTACAACGGCGCCCCGATCACCGACGAAGAGCTCACGCTCGACATCACGGACTTCGCCGTGCAGGTGCTCAACCCGCAGATCCGCGCGGTCGCCGAGGGTCTCGAGGACGAGGTCATCGAGGAGATCGAGGGCGCCGCCTACCCCACGGCGATGACCCTCAACCCCAACTGGACCGAGTTCAAGGTCGGCGGCCGTACCGACTGGTACCTCGTCGCCGCCCGCGCCGCGAAGCTGCTCGACCAGAAGAAGGTCCCGCTCTCCGAGCGCACCCTGCTCGTCGGCGCCGACGTCACCGAGCAGATCGTCGTCGATGACCGCTTCACCCGGGCCGACTCGGTGGGCGCCGACCAGGCGAACAGCGCGATCCGTGAGCGGACCATCGGCCGCATCGCCAACTTCAACGTCGTGTCGTCCGTCGACATCGACGACGACGCGGCGTACGGCTACCACCGCACGGCCTTCGTGCTGGCCACCCGCGCCCCGGTCGTGCCCCGCGGCGCGAACGCGGCCAGCGTGCGCACGATGGGCGAGGCGGGCGGCGCCATGGGCTATTGGGACGGCGTCTCGATCCGCTGGCTGTCGGACTACGACTACACGAACACGACCGACCGGTCCCTCGTGAACGCGTGGGCCGGCACCGCGACCGTGCTCGACCCCGACACCCCGAGCAACCCGGCGAGCACCAAGTCGCTCATGCGCGCAGTGAAGATCTTCGACGGCTCGTGACCGACGGCCTTAGCGACGAGGCAGCTTCCCGGGTGATGATCGAAAGCCTCCGGGATGCTGCCGAGTCGCGGGCCATGAACGACTCGCCGCAGAGCTTCGTGCCCGACGCTGCCGGCGGAGACCCAATCCCGTGGTGCGACAACCAGCAGGACGAGGAGGGCGGCCGTGCCGCTGAACACAGCAGGTATTAACGCCCTGCTCGAGGACGGCAACGAGGCCGTCTTCTGGGTATCCGTCGGCGACGGCCAGACCTCCGCCGACGAGACCTCGAATGAGCGCCGTCAGATGACCCTTGGCCTGTCCGGCGCGGTCATCACGGACTCGGCCGTCCCGCACGACTACACCGGGACGCCCTCTGACGGTGCCACCAACGCCCTGTTCTTCAGTGCCAGCACGGCCGGCACGTTCTACGGCTACGACGCGCTCACGGGCGATCAGGCGTTCAACGCAGCGGGCGAGTACAGCATCACGGCACTGACCATCACCGGCTCGTCCACCTGAGCAGGGCGGCCCCATGGCCGAGAGCTTCTACACCGACGCCGACCTCACGGGCGCGAGTGCCAACTTCGACGCGTCCAATCTGACGCTCGGCGACGCGCTCGAATTCGACGTGTCCGGGACCGTGACGCACATCCGGTTCCGCTCGACCCCCGTGCAGAGCGGTGGGTCGTACATCGGCGCGCTCTACCAGATCGGTGCGAACGACCCACCCGGCGCGCCGCCGTCGCCGCTCGGACAGGCCACCTACGGCCCCGTTCCGGGCGACGCATGGGAGACCGTCGCGCTGTCGCCGCCGATCGCCGTCGCGGCCAACACGCCGTACCGGCCGGCATTCTTCACGAGCGTTGCCCGCTACATGACCCGGAGCGGCTTCCACTCCGGGGGCAGCGTCAAGCGGGGCCACATCACGAGCCTCGGGCAGGGTGCCACGAGCGGTGGCTTCACCGTCCGCAACGGTGTCTTCAAGTACGCCACGGGCCTCAACTTCCCCTCGGACGACGCGGGCGGTACCTCGTTCCTTGTCGACGTCGTCTTTGTGCCCGACGAGGCTGCCGACCCCGCCGAGGGCACGATCGACGTCGGGCTCGATCTGTCGGTTGCGACGTCGGGCGCGACGGATCACGAGGGCTCGGCCGCGCTAGGCGTCGCGTTCGCACCGGCCGCTGCAGGCGCGACAGATCACGCGGGAGCTGTCGCCCTAGGCCTCGGTCTAGCCGTCGCTTCCGCCGGCTTGCGCGACAGCTCGGCGGCCGGTGCCCTCGGCCTCAACTTCGCCGTTGCTGCCACGGGCGACGCCCCTGCCGTCGGTGCCGCTACCGGCACTGTGGCCCTCGGCCTCGACCTTGCCGTTGCCGCTACGGGCGCACGGGGCTCCGCCGGTTCGGCCGCTCTCGGCCTCCCGCTGGCGGTAGCTGTCGCGGGCCGACGGGACGCTGCGGGCGCGACAGCTCTGGGCCTCAGCCTCGCCGTGGTGGGCGTCGGATCAGACGGCAGCGCTGCCCTGCCGCGTGGGCCGTGGATCGTCGACCGCAGCCCCGCGAGCGTCATGACCTCCCGCAGCAGCTCGGGCCGTATCGTTACCCGCGTACAGGCCACGGAATAGGGAGGCCCAATGCGGCGATTCGACCTCGGCGACCCGGTTCCGCTGCGCTACGTCGCGACCGATCCGGACACGGGCGCGCCCGTGGGCATCTCCGGGACGTTCACGCTCACGAAGCCGAGCGGTGCCATCTATGCGGGCGTGCCGACGTCCGGCGGCACGGGCATCCTCGACGTGGTAATTCCCCAGGTCGAGGTGGCCACCGTCGGACGTTACCTGTACGAATGGGACATCACGACCGGTGTCCTCGACACCGAATTCGGCTATTTCTACGTCGCCGTCGCCGAGGACGATGCGCCCCCGCTGGCGAGCTTCGGCATGCTGGCCCGCAAGCTCGGCGGACTGCCCGAAGACTTCGACGAGACCGAGCGTGACCGGGGAGAGTACCTGCTTGCCGAGGCCTCCGATCTCATCCGCGACGTCGCCGAGAAGACGTGGCTGACGGCCGCCAACGCCCTCGACGGCGTGCCGCGCCGGGTCGCATCCATCTGCGTCGCCGCCGCTGCCCGCGCCTTCGAGAACCCGCACGGCCTGACGCAGCGATCCCTCGGCGACAGCTCGAAGAGCTATGACCGGTCGAAGCGCGAGGGCGGCGAGGTCGTTTACCTCACCGACGAGGAAGAGGCGGCCATCCGCAAGGCGGCCGGCATCTCGAGCTTCGTCGCGGTCACGCTCACGAGCCCGTACAGCGCGGACGCGGGCGACCTCGACGTGTGGGGCCAGGTGACCGCGGAATGATCGGCGGCGAGATCGGCCTGCACGAAATGCCGCGCCGCTTCAAGGTGATGCGCCCCACCACCACGGGCGACGACGTGGGCGGGACCGACGTCGGCGAGGTGCAGGTCGGCCGGCCGATCCGGGCGAAGGTCTCGCAGCCGGCGGGCGTCGAGCAGCTCGAGGCGCAGCAGGCGGGCGCTTCGTTCTCGGTGATCGTGCACATGCTGCCGAGCGTGGACGTGCGCCGGGGGGACCACCTCGTCGCTCTCGACGACGGCGACGACCTGCGGGTGAAGTCGACCATCATGCCCAGCGAACCCGTCTACCTTCGTGCGGACTGTGAACAGATTCAGAGCGAGGGCGGACAGCCGTGAGCGGTGCGACGTCATGAAGGTGATTCACGATTGGCGCTGGTCGCTGCGCCTGATCGGCGACGCCCTCGAAGAGCTCCGGGTGCGCCCGGTCGGAGTGATCCACGTCGGCGCCCACCTCGGGCAAGAGGTCCCGCTCTACCTCTCCGTAGGCCTCGACCGCATCACGCTCGTTGAGCCGGACCCCGAGGCCTGCGCGGTCATGGCCGGGCAGCCGTGGATCGAGAATCCCGGCGTCGGCATCGTCAACAAGGCATGCGGTCCACGAGGGCAGGCCACGTTTCACCGTATGACCGAGGGCGCGTTCTCGGGGCTCGCGCCCGACGTCCGGCAGACTGAGACGGCGAGCTTTCCTGTCGAGGTGGTGCCCGTCTCGGACGTGCAGGCGGAGCACCCGGGCAACGTCCTGATCGTCGACACGCAGGGAACCGAGCTCGAGGCGCTGCGCACCGCAGACCTTTCGACGCTCGATCTTGTGATCATCGAGACACAGACCGAGCGTCGCGGGGCCCCGGGCGCTTATTGGCCCGACCTCGTGGAATGGTGCCGCGAGGCAGGATGGACCCCGCGTATTCAGTGGAAGCGTGACGACCGGTGGTCGGATTTGCTGCTTACCCCTCGCCGTCCGACAGAACCGGAGCCCGCGCCATGACCGACCTGCCCACGTGGACGATCCTCGTGCCGACGCTAGGCCAGCGCGAGCACCTTTTTACGCGCCTGCTCGGTGTCCTGCTGCCGCAGCTCGACGAGCACGGAGGGCGCGTGCGCGTGCTCGCGCACCGGAACAACGGGCAACCCCCGATCGGCGAGATCCGTGACGCGCTGCTTGCGGCGGCCGGCACCGACTACGTCTCGTTCATCGACGACGATGATCTCGTGCCTGAGTACTACGTGGCCGAGATCGTGAACGCGCTGGCCGAGCGCCCCGACCATGTCGGGTTCAAGATCGAATACACCACCGATGGTGAGCACGGCGAGATAGTGGACCATTCGCTTCGGTGGGGCAAATGGGGGCGCACGCCCGAAGGCCAGCTTCACCGTGACATCACTCACATCGATCCCATCCGGACCGATATCGCCCAGCGTGCCTCATTCGCTGTACGCCCCGGGCGAGCCGAGGACCGCGTATGGGTCAAGCGCGTCCGGCAGCACGTTTCGACCGAGAAGTACATCGACAAAATCATGTACTTCTATCTGTGGCGCCGGGACACGACTGCGTGGCAGGAGCCGCACAAGATTCGCCGGGTCGACGGCTGCCCGTACATCGACCACCCGCACTTCGCGTGGCATCCAGCATCGGACGCTTGACGTACCTGCTAGGTACCTGCTAGGGTTTGCCCATCGACGGCAAGAGGCGGAAGCAAGTAGTCCCGGGGCCCCGGGGCGAAAGGTCCGCTCGACAAGGGGGAGATCTCCCCGAGGTGATGGCTGCGCCCAGCGCGCCCCCGGGTTCAATTCCCGGCGCGTCCCCGCCTCCTGCCGTCGCGGTATCGGCCGAGAGTCCGCACAGGTAAGACCTCACTCGGCAAGTGGTGACGCCCTGGTTGCTAGCGCCAGGGTGCCGCCCCCGGAACCTGCTAGGATCCGGCCATGACTCGCCGGCTGCTGATGATCGTGCCGACCCGGTCACGCCCGCACAACGTGGCCCCGCTCGTCGAGGCGTGGCGGGAGACGAACGCCTTTACCGACGGCGCCGAGCTCGTGCTGGTCGTCGACGTCGACGACCCCGAGCGCGACGCGTACCTCGACGCGGTCAACGGACAGCTCGGCAATCAGCGGCGCGATGTCACCTGGCTCATTGCCGACGAGTGGGAGCCGCTCGTGCCGAAGCTGAACCGCGCGGCGACCTACCTCGAGATCACTCATAAGCCCTTCGCCATCGGGTTCATGGGCGACGACCACCGTCCGCGCACGCCCGGGTGGGCGAAGGCCTACCTCGACGAGCTCGCGCTCATGGGCACGGGCATCGTCTCGTGCCCGGACGGCCACCGCCCCGACGACCTGCCGACACAGTGGGCGATGACGGGTGACATCGTGCGCGAGCTGCGCCGGATGGTGCCGGCCCCCGTCGAGCACCTCTACTGTGACGACGCGATTCGTGAGCTCGGCAAGGCGGCCGAGTGCTACCGCTGGCGGGCCGACCTGCTCATCGACCACCTGAACCCGTACGCGGGCCAGCGTGCGCCGATGGACGAGCAGTACAGGCGGGTCAACAGCGCCGAGCAGTACAAGGCCGACCGTCCCGGTTACCGTAGGTGGAAACGCTACGGCGGGCTCATCGACGATGCCGCCGCCGTGCGGAGAATCCAGACCTCGAAAGGCCAGGCATGACTACCGAGATCGTCGTCGCGAACCGCTCCGGAATGGCCGAGGCACCTGACGGCTCGAAGCACCGTC
>DAIRFU010000454.1:0-5995 GCA_036794935.1 Kofleriaceae bacterium
CGCATCGGCGAGCTCGTCCTCGTCGGCCCCGCGCAACATCCGCACCACGTGGTCGTACTCGCAGCCGAACCGGGCATCGAGGTGCGCGGCGCGCCGCCATAGCTCGATCGCGCGGGCGGGGTGATCGAGCTTCTCGGCGAGCAGTGCCGCCCAGCGCAGCGCGAGGCCGCCACGCTTCTCGAGCCGCGCGATCGTGCCGTTCGTCGGCATCTGGAAGTCGAGCAGGTCGAGCCACCACTCGCCGATCGACGTGTCGGACGCGTCGACGACGGCGTGCGCGAGGTCGCTGATCTCCTTCGGCGAGGCGGAGGTCGCCGATGCCAGCTCCAGCGCGCGCCACGCGTGTGTCGCCGCGACCTCGACGCACTCACCCGCATCCATGGTGGCGAGCCGACGGCGTGCGGCGAGCGCAGCGCGGTGATCGCCGGAGGCGGCGGCGGCCCACGCGGCCGAGAGCGCGGCGATCCGCCGGGCGGCGGACGGTTGCACCGCGGTCGCATCGTCGGCGAGCTGGGTCCACAGCGCGGTCGCCTCGGCGTGCTGGCCGTCGCGGGTCAGCGCGGCGGCGACCGCGTGCCGTGTCGCGAGCGTCTCGAGCGCGCCGCCGGGGAGCGTGGCGACGAGCTCGGCGCGGCGGTCGAGCAGCTCGAGCATGCGTGGATCACCGGCACGCGCGGCCGCGTCGATCGCGACGTCGATCACGCGAAGCGCACCACCGCGGCTGAACGCCGCCGCGACCGGCTGGGTGTCGCCGCCCTGCTCGGTGCGGTCCATGCGATCGATCGCGTCCCAGCACAGCGCGAGTGCGCCTTGCGGCTCGTCGTCGCGGTCGAGCACGAGCGCGGCGGTGGCCGCGACCTCCTCGAACGACGACATCGCGTCGAGCGCGCCTCGCCGCACCGTGACGACGCGGTCCCACTGACCGATGGCGGCGTAGACCAGCGACGCGAGCTGCGTGATGTGGCTGCGCCAGCTGGGCGGGATATCGCCGCCGACGATCACGTCGCACAGCGCGGCGGCCTGCTCGGCGCGGCCGTGACGGAACAGCCAGGCCTCGGCGAGCTCGATCGCGAGGGCGGTCTTCGCCGCGCCCGCGGGCATGCCGTCGACCCGCGCCTGGACGATCGCGAGCGGCTCCGGGGCGCGTTGACCGAGTGCGGCAGAAAGATGCAGTCGCGGCGCGAGCGGATGACTCTCGGCCAGCTCGAGGTAGCGCATCGCCTCCTCGGGCTCGTGGAGGCCATCCCAGCTCGCCAGCGCGGTGCGGACGTTCAGGTCCGCGAGCCGGCCGTCCGTGTCATCGCCGATCAGCAGCGCCTCGGCCTCGCTCGCGACCAGCGCGAGCATGTGCTGCACGAGCTGCCCGGCATCGGGCGCTTCCAGGTTCTTGGTGACCTCGGAGATCTCGTCGCGCTCGTATGGGTCTGACTGCGTTGGCACGAGATCTGTCTTGGCGGGAGATGCCAGCATCGGCGCGCGCGCCGACATCGGCGGCGGCTTCGTCGTTGGCCGTCGGATGGGAGGACCCGCCATTAGAACGTCCGATCGTACCGGGTCTGTGAAAGCAGCGCCAGCACGGGGGTTTTCTGTAATTGACCGATGTGGGCCTCGTGGCTACGCTGCTGCGTTCATGAACGCGCGTGCGATCTGCGTTTGCCTCGACGAAGGCGTGGGTCGCGTCGTCGAAGCGGCGCTCACCGCCGCAGATATAGAAGTGGAGCGCCACGCCTCGCTGCCCGCGGAACCTGGCGAAGTCGCGCTGTTTGTTGTCGATCGTGGCACGCGCGAGGCGGCCGCCGACCGGCTGTGCGATGCCGCCGCCCCGGTGGTCGTGGTCGGCGACGATCTCGACGATGACGGGCTCATCACCCTCATGCTCGAGGCTCCGGTCAGTCACCTGGTCCGCGATCCGGCGGATCGCGAGCTGGGTATCACGTCGGAGAAGCTCGTAAGCGGTGACGTGTTCGGACTCGAAAAATATCTCGCACGCGACGTCCGGATCGGTGAGCGCGTCGTCGCGAGCGATGCCGAGAAGCGCGCCGCGATCGCGGAGGTGACCGCGTGGGCGCAGGCGGTCGGCGCCCGCACGCCGGTCGTGCACCGGCTCGCGTCGGTGATCGACGAGCTCCTCATGAACGCGCTGCACGACGCGCCGCGCGAGTCGCGGCCGCTGCTGCTCACCACCGACAATCGGCGTGCGGTCGTGCGCTGGGGCAGCGACGATCGGACGCTCGCGATCTCGGTCAGCGACGGATTCGGGGCGCTGCGCCAGCGCGACGTGATCGATCACGTGCGGCGCGCCCGCGACGATCGGGGCCGGCCAAACCCGGCGACCACCGAGGAGCCCGGTGCCGGGCTCGGCCTCTACCTCGTCCTGGCGAACGTCGCGTCGCTCATCGTCAACGTCGATCCGGGGCGGCTCACCGAGGTGGTGTGCCTGTTCGATCTGGCGCGGCGCGACCGGCGCGCGATCGGCGGCGGCGTCCGCTCGCTGCACGTGTTCCAGGCGCCCTGACCGCGCGAGCCCGCGCGCACGGCGTGGCTCGCGGTCACGCTCCCGAGCGCGAGCTCAGGCCGCGATCGCGATCGCGTCGAAGTGCTGGATGCGTTCGCAGAGCGCCGCGAGCTCGCCGGGGCTCATCGTCTCCGCGGCGGTCGTGAACAGCTCGTTCTCCTGCCAGGCCGCGTGGCCGAACAGCAGCTCGCCGAGCGTGCCGAGCGCGACGCGAAATGCCTCGTCGCGGATCCCGAGCCAGCTGAGGTCGGCGAGCGCCTTGCGCAGCGCCGCGTGCTCGGCGAGTACCTCCTCGAGCACGTCGGCCGCCAGTCGCGGCCGCACGGCCGGGTACAGCAGCTCCTGTTCGAGCGCGAGGTGCGTGCCGAGCTTGTCGGCGAGCTCGACGAAGGCGGCCTCGTCGCCGATCTGTCGGACCTGCTCGAAGAGGTCTTCGATCTGTTCGTGCTGCGCGGTCAAGAGCTCGAGGGCATCGCGAATCGGTGGCATGGCGACCGCGCGAAGGTGCAGCGCGCGTGCCAGCGTCACGCGAGCCGCACGACGACGAACGCCAGTGGGATCACGACGAACACGCAGGCCCACGTGACGACCCACGCGATCTTCGCGCGCGTCCGCGCCGCAGGCGTGATCGGCAGCGTGGCAGCCAGGCGCGGTAGCTCGATCGGTGGCCGGAACAGACGGCCGGCCAGTGCGATGGCATACATGCCGGCGCCTGCGAGAACCACGACGAGCCACGGCGCCGGATCCTCGGGGCGCGCGAGCCCGACGATCACGAGCACGAGGAAGCACAGCGCGCCGAGCGCGAATGCCATCGGATAGCGCCGGCGCATCAGCCGCGCGTCCTTGCGATAGGGCAGGCTCGCATCGCCGAGCGTGCGCGCGATCGCGCGCTCGAGCGCGGTCGGCGGCCGGATCTCGAGCGTCGCGAGTCGCTGGCGGTCGAGCGCGGAGACGTCGCGCAGGATCGTACCCATCACGCGTGGCGCCGTCGCGCGCACCACCGCGATCGCGGCGATGCTGATCCCGGCCAGCGTGCCGAGCACGGCGAGCGCCGGGACGGCGGTCTGGCCGCCGTACAGCCACGGCATGGCGATCAGCACGAGCACGATCACGACGGTCGCCGCGAAGCCGGGCAGGGCGCCCAGGATCGTGCTCGCCGAGCCCGGCGGCTGGGGCGGGCGGGTGGTGCCCGGCGTGGCGGCCGCGCGCACCGGCGCGCCGGCGAGCTTGGTCGCGAGCTCGAGCGCGTCACGGCCATACGCGACGAGCGAGGCGGCCCACGTCGCGATCGCAGGCATGAAGCAGGCGGCGACGAGGCCGAGCACGCCGGCGAGCACGGCGTGCCGGAGCGCGAGCTCGAACGGCGCGAGCCCGGCCGCGCTCGGTCCCGCGATCGGCGTCGGCCCGAGCGCGCGTGTCGCGTACGACACGAGGTCCGGATCGAGCAGCGCGAGCGGGAGCGCGCCGATGATCGCGGTCAGCGTGGTCGCGAGCGCCGCGCGGATGCAGCGCCGCCATGCCGCATCGAACAGCGCGCCGCCGCCGATCGGCAGCTGCGCGAGCAGGGCGGCATCGGCGCGCCAGTAGAGGTGGAACGGCACGCGCAAGAACGCGAGCGCGAATGCGGCGAGCGCACCCGCGAGCCACGCGTGGCTGCCCGCGACCGGGTCGCCTGCATCGGCGCGCCAGTACACGAAGCCGGCGAGTGCCACGCCGGCGACGAGCGCGATCAGCCAGCCGCGTCGCGCGTGACCGGCCCGCCGCTCGTGCAGGCGCGTCCAGCGCAGGAGCTCGCGGCTCGTCACGTCGGGCCCTCGTCCTCGATCAGCGACACGTACAGATCCTCGATCGCGTTCGGGCCCTGCGCGAGCAGCTGCTTCACGTCGTCGCCGCGCCGGTCGGCGACGAGCGTGCCCTTGTTCATGACGAGGATGCGATCGCACATGCGCTCGGCGACGCCGAGCAGGTGCGTCGACATCAGGATCGCGGCGCCGCGGTCGGCGGCTGCGCGCAGGGTCGCCCGCGCGGCGCGCGAGGCGTGGGGATCGAGGCCGTTGAGGGTCTCGTCGAGCAGCACGAGCTTGACCGGCCCGACGAGCGCGGCGGCGAGGCCGACGCGCTGGCGCATGCCGAACGACAGCTCGCGGCACGGCCGCTGCGCGATCTTCGACAGCGACAGATCGGCGAGCACCGCCGCGGCGGCGCCCGGCTCGGCACCGCGCGCCTCGGCGACGAAGCCGACATGCTCCTCGACGGTGAAGAACTCGTACAGCGCGGGCGGCTGATCGGCGAACCCGACCTTCGCGCGCGCCGAGCGCGGAGCGGTCGCGAGATCTTCGCCATCGACCTCGATGCGGCCGCGGCTCGGTAGCACCGCGCCGGCCATCGCGGACAGGGTCGTGCTCTTGCCCGCGCCGTTCGGGCCGAGCAGCAGCGCGATCTCGCCGGCGTCGAGCGCGAGGTCCAGGCCGTCCACCGCGATACGTTTGCCGTACTGGATCGTGAGCTCGGAGACGCGGGCGATCACTGACCCCAGGTGTACACCACGACGTAGAGGATCTCGCGTCGCGAGCGCGCCGGAACCTCGGCCCGGAGCGCGATCTGCTGCGCGCCCTCTTTCGCCGCCGCGGTCGCGCTGTGATACGCGAGCGTCCAGTTCTGGCCGCGATACAGGTGCTCCCGGATCAGCACCGAGGCCGGCACGCTCCGCCGGTTGTCGACCGTGATCTCGATCTCCTCGACGATGCGATGGTTGTCATCGTCGATCGTCAGCTCGCGGCGCTCGCGCGAGCCGGTCACGCCATCGGCGGTGCCGATCGCGATGGTATCGACGTTCGCGACGCGCGCGCTCGCCTCGAACAGGCGCGCCTCGCCGAGCACGACGAGCGAGCCGTCGGCACGGCGCTCGAACAGGCGCACCGGCCCGGCGGGCAGGCCGGCATCGGCGACGGGATCCCGCGCCACCTCGAAGCTCTCGGTCACGTGCGCCGGCGGCGGATCGAGGCCGAGCCGCGGATCGCGCAGCGGTGCCGCGCCGGGATTGTCGAGGCCGGTGCCGATCGGATCGTAGACGAGCACCGAGCGCAGCGTGCGCGACGTCGCCGGGAACAGATCGACGCGCGTCTCGCCGGTGCCGATGTCGAGCGCGCCGAGCTCGCGCCCAGTCGCCGGCGTGACCGACGCCCGCGTGCCGCCGACGAGCGACGTCGCGAGCTGCGCGGCGGTCTTGCCACGCCACGCGCCGAGCTCCGAATCGACGAGGCGAGCGCGGGCGGCGTGCAGCACGATGCCGGCCGTGTTGCGAATCGCGAGCGCTCCGCGCAGGAGGCCGCGGTCGCGGGCCGGCCGGGCCGCCAGCGTGTACGCGACGTCCCACTCGATCCGCCGGGTCGCGTAGCCGATCACCACCGCATACGTGCCCGGGTGAGGCGCGCGGACGTCGAACCGCAGCACGGTCGGCGTGCCGGCGGCGGGCACGTC
>DAIRFU010000455.1:0-5993 GCA_036794935.1 Kofleriaceae bacterium
CCTGGATGCGCAAGGGCGTCACGATGGTCGACCCGCGCGCGACGTATATCGATGCCGGCGTCGGCCCGCTCGGCAAGGACGTGTGGCTCGCGCCCGGCGTCGTGCTGCGTGGCAAGACCGCGATCGGCGACAACGTGCGGATCGACACCGGTGCCGTGCTCACCGACGTCACCGTCGGCGACGACACGTACATCAAGCCGCACTCGGTGCTCTCGGAGAGCGTGGTCGGCGAGCGCGTCGAGATCGGCCCGTTCAGCCACTGCCGCCCGGGCACGCGCCTCGACGAGGACGCGCGGATCGGAAACTTCGTCGAGACCAAGAAGACGCACGTGATGGCGGGCGCGAAGGCGAACCACCTCGCGTATCTCGGCGATGCGTCGGTCGGCCAGTAGGCGAACATCGGCGCGGGTACGATCACGTGCAACTACGACGGCGTCAGCAAGCACAAGACGACGATCGAAGCGGGAGCATTCATCGGCTCCGATAGCCAGCTCGTCGCGCCGGTGACCGTCGGGCGCGAGGCGTACGTCGGCTCCGGATCGACGATTACCAAAGACGTGCCGCGTGGGGCGCTCGCGCTCAGTCGCGTCAAGCAGACGAACATCGAAGGCTGGGCTGATCGGTTCCGCGAGGCGCAGGCCAAGCGCAAGAAGACCACCGACGACGGTCACTGACCGTGCTATCTCCGGACCGTGTACTGCTCGATCGACAAGATCGACCTGGCGGCTCGTGTGGACGGCAGACCAGTCGCGGTGCAGAGCGATGAGCGCGGGTGCGCCGCGATCGAGGCCGAGCCCGAGCTCAGCGTCCTGTACGCGATGGCGCGCGTGCTCAACGCGCGCACGCACCTCTACGAGGGCGGCCACCCCGACGCGATCGTGCACTACGCGGTGAGCGACGAGCCACCCGCGCTGCTGCGCGAGGCGCTCGGCGCCGTCGGCGGGACGCTCGAGCGGGGCTCGCGCATCGAGCCGCTCGGCGCGGGCAGCCCGGATGCCGCGAGCGAGCTCGCCGATCGCAGCTTCGCCGCCCTCGCCCAGCGCGTGAAGCTGCGCGTCGGCAGCCGTGACATCGCGATCGCGCTGCGCATGCTCGAGGACCAGACGTTCGCCGATCCGCCGCCGCGCGAGGACGAGCCGCGCTACTGGCAGCGCGTGCTCGAGCTGGCAGCGCTCGCCGGCGAGCTGCTCCGCGCGAAGTACCCCGGGCACTGGGTACAGACTGACCGCGCGCTGGTGCCGTTCGGCTTCCAGGTCCAGAGCGGCGCCGCGGTGATGTTCCCGACCAACCGCGCGCAGCGGGTGATCGAGGATGGCCCGGACGAGAGCCTGTTCAAGCTGCTGCTCGCCGCCGACGAGACCGTGCACCGGCCGACCGACGCGGCGACCGGGCGGCTGATGCCGAGCCTGCGCAGCCGCGCCGACATCGAGCTCGACGAGGTGGTGTGGCGCCCGCTGGTCGACGACCAGGGCCCGCTCGATCTCCCCGTCATCGTGTGCGGGATCGATGGCGAGAGCACGTTCGGCATGATCCGCCGCGAGGCGCTGACCAAGCCGGTCGACGACGCGTTCGACGAGGCGCTGGTGAACCTCGGCGACGAGGAGGTCCAGTGCGAGGAGATCGAGATCGCCGATCTCACCGTGATCATGGTCTCGGGTAACTTCTACGCGGCCGAAAAGCTCCTCGATCGCGACTTCATGCAGCTGCTCCACCGCATGCTCGACTCCGAGCTGCTCGCCGCGTCGACGCCGGCGCGCGGCTGCTTGCTCGTCACCGCCGACTACCACGACAACGCGTCGCTCGCGCGGTTCGCGGCGGTCGCGCACGCGCGCCACGAGGACGGCGGCGGCCGCGCGATCTCGCCGGCGGTGGTACTCGTCGAGCAGGGCCGCGTTGCCGGCTACGTGCGAGGCCCCGGCGATCCGGCGGAGCGTCCCGAGACCGCCAGCTCGCGCGCGGACACCGTCCCCACCGTTCCCAGGCGCGTCGGTCTGCTGCGTCGCCTCCTCGGCAGGAAGTGAAGCGGCTCGCACTCCTCCTGATCGTCGCGGCGAGTGGCTGCAAGTCGAAGCAGCCGCGTCGCGACGACGCCGCGCCGGTCACCGCCGCGCGCGATGCCGCCGTCGCGGTCGCGAGCGACGCGCCGTGGCCCGAGCTCGCCGGTCTGCCCGCGACCGATGCGGTGCGCGTGATCGCGCTGCCCGCGCGTCCGGACGTGCCACGCTTCACGGTCGGCGGTCCGGTGCTCGCGGGCGACATCGCGATCGTCAGCTCGTCGCAGTTCGGCTTCATCGCGGTCGACTTCCGGCGCGGCCAGCTCGCGTGGACCAGGCCGGCCGGTCCGCACGTCGCGCCGCCGCAGGTCACCGGCGGCAACGTGATCCTGATCGGCGACTGCATCAACCCGCCGGAGGTCGGCGAGCGCGAGGCGCTGCTCGGCTGCATGCGCGTGGTCACACCGACCGGCGCCGACGAGGCGTACTTCGCGATCCACGGCACGGCGAAGGCGGTCGCGAGCTTCGCGGCGGCGGCGGGCGCGCAGCACGTCGACGCCACGGATGATGGCGTCGTGTGGCGGCGCGGTGACCAGGCCGTCGCGATCGACATCACGACCGGCGTCGCGACGCCGACCGCCGCGGGCGAGCCGCCGATCGTCATCACCTACCACGGCCAGACATGGCGAGTCCGCCGCGACGACGAGGGCATCATCATCGCGGATGGCAAGCCGCCGTGGCGCACCCGGGGCAGCTACACGGCGCTGCTCGGCGCCGTCCACATTCCGGACCAGGCGCCGATGGTGCGGATGGCGCGCGCGATCCGCCACCGCGGCACGCCCGAGCTGATGGTGCTCGATGTCGACGCGACCGGCTCGCTCAACGGTCAGGTCTCGTTGAACCCGGCGCCCGGCATCGGTCTCATCGGTCACGCGATCTCGAGCGTCGGCGACGTCGCGCTCGCGGTGCGGCTCGATACCTCGCTCGAGCGCGACTACATCGCAGGCTACGCGGCGAACGGCTTGCTCATGTGGACCTACCCACTACCGCGCATGCCGCGCGCCGATCCGGTCGGTATCGCGATGGCGCCGGATGCGGTCGTGGTGTTCCACGACGGCGATACGTTCACGGTCCTGCCGGAGTTGTCGGCCCCTGCTACGGCCCCGGGTGCGGTCCGGGCTGCGTCGGAAAACGCTACACCGTAAGTACGCGAGCTCGTTACCGACCCGGTTGGTACGGCGGCTGCTCATAGGTCCCGTCATCACCAACGAGGAGCAATCGATGAGCAAGCTACTGCCGAGCGTCCTGACCGCCACCTGTGTTCTCAGCCTCGCCGCCACCGGCTGCGTGAAGCAGGACGCGCCGCCCGACGAGATCGCGCGCGCGATTCCGACCTCCGAGCAGGTCCGCATCAAGCTGCCGGTCAACGGCAAGGCGCTCGGCGACCTCGCGAGCTACTACGTCGTCACGCGCGATGTCACCCGCACGCTGAACGGCGGCACCGGCTGGGTGCTCGTGCTCGTCCATTCGATCGTCCAGTACCCGGTGACGTCGATCAACGGCGACGTCTACACGTGGGGCCCGTGGAGCGACGCGCTCGACCCCGCCGAGTACAAGCTCGAGGTCACCGCGAACCTCGACGGCACGTACGACTACCAGCTGTCGGGACGTAACAAGACGGTTGCAAGCTCGCAGTTCGAGATCGTGATCGACGGCCACGCGGACCCGACGGCGGGCGAGCTGCAGGGCAACGGCGACTTCACGCTCGACTTCGACGCCGGCCGCCGCGTCAACCCGGTCGACGCGGGCGACGCGAAGGGCACGGTCACCGTGCAGTACGACCTCGCCGCGCGCCACCTCGATCTGGCCGCGATGGCACCGGACGACAACGGCAACCCGGCGATGTTCGAGTACGCCTACAACGAGTCGCTCGACGGTGGCGGCGACATGGTGTTCAACGCGACCGCCGACGCCGGCGGCACGGCGCTCGCCGAGAACATCGTGATCCGGTCGCGCTGGCAGGCAGACGGCGCGGGTCGCGGTGACGCGCGCCTCGCCGGTGGGGACCTCGGCGACGCGCAGGCGATCGCGTCCGAGTGCTGGAGTGACCTGTTCCGCCGCGTCTACTACACCGACAATGCGAGCTTCGAGCCCACCGAGGGCAACGTCGCGGACTGCGCCTACGGGACGGCCGACCTGCCGCCGCTGTGATACTGAGGCCTGCTCTGGCCCGCCGGAAGCCCACAGCCCTTGTGGGCTTTCGTCGTTTCGGGATATCACCCTCGGCGGAGGAAACACCCAGATGGCCACCATGCCCAAGGACGCGCAGGATCTGTTCGACAACCTCGTCCCGGAGGGCTTGAAGCAGTACCCGGACAAAGCTCGCGAGCTCAACGCGATCTACTGCTTCAAGATCACCGGCGAAGGCGGCGGCGAGTGGACCGTCGACTGCACTGCCGACCCGCCGAGCTGCACGCGCGGCGATTCGGGCAAGGCGCAATGCACCGTCGAGGTCGCGAGCGACGACTTCAAGACGATGCTCAGCGATCCCAACGCCGGCATGCAGCTCTACTTCCAGGGCAAGCTGCGCGTCTCGGGCGATCCGATGCTCGCGATGAAGCTGCAGCAGCTGTTCGAGATCGCGCGCCCGCAGTGATCTGATCGCTGCGACCGGGCATGATGCGGCATGGCCGCATCGCCGCTCGCCGACGCTCTGCGCGGGATCCGCGTTCTGGATCTGTCGCGCCTCCTTCCGGGTCCGTACCTGACGATGGTGCTCGCCGACATGGGCGCCGACGTCGTCAAGATCGAGGACCCGAAGCTCGGCGACTACCTGCGTGCGTTTCCGCCCGGCAAGGGCGGCATGTCGGGCCGCTTTCTCGCGATCAACCGCGGCAAGCGCTCGCTCGCACTCGACCTCAAGGCGGCGCCCGCGCGCGACGCGCTGCTCAGGATGGTCGAGCAGGCCGACGTCGTGGTCGAGAGCTTCCGGCCGGGCGTGATGGACAAGCTCGGCCTCGGCTACGCGACGCTCGCCGCGAAGAACGCGAAGATCATCGTGTGCTCGATCAGCGGCTATGGCCAGACCGGGCCGTATGTCGAGCGCGCGGGCCACGACCTCGACTACATCGCGCTCGCCGGCGTGCTCGCGATGACCGGTCCCGCCGGCGGCGCGCCGCAGATGCCGGGCGTCCAGATCGCCGATCTCGCCGGTGGCGCGCTGTGGGGCGCGACCGCGATCCTCGGCGCGCTCGTCGGCCGCGAGCGCACCGGCAAGGGCGCGCACCTCGACATCTCGATGACCGAGGGCGCACTCGCGCTGCTCGCCGCCGAGCTCGGCAATCTGTTCTGCGGCGCACACCCGACGCGTGGTAGCGAGATGCTCAACGGTGCCGCCGCGTGCTACGGCGTGTACCGCACGAAGGACGACCGCTACCTCGCGGTCGGCGCGCTCGAGCCGAAGTTCTGGATCGCGCTGAACCAGGCGATCGGCCGCACGCCGAACGTCGCCGAGATCGTCGGCGATGCCGCGCAGCAGGAGAGGACGCGCGGCGAGCTGGCGGCGATCTTCGCGATGAAGACCGCCGCCGAGTGGACCGCGCTGTTCGCGGACAAGGACTGCCTCGTCGAGCCCGTGCTCGAGCCACACGAGGTCGTAGATCATCCGCTGCACCGCGCACGCGAGGTGTTCTTCGAGATCGACGGCGGCGAGGGTGTCGGTCCGATCCGGCAGGTCCGCACACCCGTCGGCACACCAGCGCATGCGTCGCCACCGCCTCGGCTCGGCCAGCACTCGCGAGAGATCCTGCGCGAGTACGGCTTCGACGATACAGAGATCACGGCGCTCTCCGCGTAGCGGCGACAAGACTGGCGGGCGCAGATGTAGGCGCGCGACCATCGGTGTCGATTGTTGCGACCTCGCGCCCCGGGGTCCGCACTAGCACGAGGGGGAGACTCTGCCATGAAGCCATTCTTGTTCGCCTGTCTTGCGGCTCTCGC
>DAIRFU010000456.1:0-5979 GCA_036794935.1 Kofleriaceae bacterium
GAGCGCGGCGTAGCTCGGTGGATGCGTCTCGAACCCGCCGAGCAGGTGGAGTAGCCCGTCGCGCAGCTCGAGGATGTGCGAGAAGCGCTCGTTCGGATCCTTCGCGAGACACTTGAGGATCAGCGCCTCGAGCGTGGGATCGATCGCGCCGCCGTTCGCGGTCTGCCGCGGCGGCACCGGGTTCTCGGTCAGGTGCTTGCGCACGTACTCGCCGAACGAGCGGCCGCGGAACATCGGCTGGCCGCAGAACAGCTCGTACATGATCGCGCCGAGCGAGTAGATGTCGGAGCGATGGTCGACGACCATGCCGCCGGCCTGCTCGGGAGACATGTACGCCGGCGTGCCGATCACCGAGCCAGCCGCGGTCTGAAACCCGATGTCCTCGTCGTCGCGGTTGAGCAGCTTGGCGACGCCGAAATCGAGCAGCTTGACCAGCTCCGCGCCGTCCGACGTCGGCACGACGATCACGTTGTCGGGCTTGAGATCGCGGTGGACGACACCGACCGCGTGCGCGGCACCCAGCCCGTCGCAGATCTGCACGAGCACGGCGAGCGCACGCGGCAGATCGATGCCGGTGCGGGCCCACCTGCCGAGGCTCTGCCCGCGCAACAGCTCCATGATGATGAACGTGGTGCCGTCGTCGAGCTCGACGAAGTCGGTGACGTCGACGATGTTGCGGTGACGGACGCGGTTGACCGTCTTCGCCTCCTGGAAGAAGCGGAGCACGGAGTCGCGGCGCTTCGCGTAGTCGCCGCGCAAGAGCTTGAGCGCGACCTCGCGGCCGAGCTTGACGTGCTCGGCGCGGAACACGTACCCCATGCCGCCCTTGCCGAGCAGCTCGTGCAGCTTGTACGCGCCGAGCACCTGGCCCAGGCGCAGCTCCGGATCGTCGGGCCCGCGCGCGGGCGTGGGCGGCGGCCGGGTCGACGCGCGCGGCTGCGGCGTCTTGTTGCGGCCGGCCGGTGACTCGATCTTCGTGCGGTCTTCGCGGCCGACATCGCTCGTGCCCATCGCCAGCGACGGGTGCGAGTCGCGGCCGTCGTCGGGAGGCGCGCCGCTGATGTCGAGCTGAAGCGACTGCGTCGGCTCACGAGATCCCTCGCGGCCCGTGTCGGGCCTTTGCGGAACGCGAGAGCGCGGATCGCGGGTAGTCATGTGGACGCCCCACCCGCCCACGCAGGCATGCGCAGACGTGTCGCGAGGTAGCAGCAATTGTACGATCCAAACCCCCAGCGCAGCAACCAAACGATTCCGAGCGGTTGTGCGCTAGTTCACGGACTCTGGGAGCACTGGCCGAGGATCCGGAGGGCCTCTGAAATCGCGAGCTTGACCTGATCGGTCATCTCGCTCGAGTAGCGGGTGCGCAGCGGCGTGATCGCCTGCGTGTTGCAGAGGTCGCGCAGCGCCCGCGCCGTCGCGGCCCGGATATCGCGGCTCGGGTGGTCGAGCAGCGGGACCAGCGTCGAGACGTCGGTCGGCACCTTCATGGTCCCGAGCGTCTCGATCGCCGCGCGCAGGACCAGCACCGGCGACCCGCTCGTCGCCGGCTGGGCGGCAGGGAGCACCGCGGCGACTGCCTGGTGGGCGGGGTCGCCCACCGTACACGGCGTCGTCGCGCAGTATTTCGCGAGCGCGTGGATCGCGCGCAGCCGGATCGCGATCGTGTCGCTGTCGGTGGCGGTGCCCGTCGCGATCGCGACGAGGCTCGGCAGCGGATCATTGCTACCGAAGGCATCATTGATCTGCTGCTTCGTCGGTACGGTGTCGATCGTCATCAGTGCCCTCCGCCACTCTTCCTCCGGGGTCGCCGCATCCGTCGCCAGCGACACGGCGCAGGTGAGCGCCAGCGCGAGTGAGACCCCACGCCTCATCGCAGCACCGCGCTCCTGCGCAGGATCTGCTGCTGACCCTCGGAGAGGAACGTGCCGTCGCCGACCTCCGAGTAGAACATCAGGTTCGCGCTCGACGTATCGCTGTCGGCGATCGGATCGACCTGGTCATCGTCGAGGCCGACGTTGTCGTACAGGCCCATGTAGCGCGCGATCTCGCGGGCGGTCAGCCGGGCGAGGTCGGGCCATTCCCGGTAGCAGAGCGTGTCGACGCCGATCACGATGCCCGAGCGCCGGGTGTTCGCGAGTCCCGCCGGTCCGGGATTCGGACCGAATGCCTGCAGGCCGATCGGCGACAGCGTGCGCACGAAGAACACGTTGACGCCCGTCGAGTGCGCCCCGAGCGCGAGCAGCGACGGCGCGTTCTCGATATCGAGTCCGTCGAGGTCGGGGTGATCGCGCAGGTCCTCGTAGGTCACGTTGCCGACCTCGAAGTAGACCGCGGTCCCGAGGATGTTCTTGATCTCGGCGAGGAACTGGTCGAAGTGGGTCGAGCGCTGGGCGGTCGACGCGTCGAGCTTGCCGCCGAACTTGCTCGCGCACGGGTGGTCGTCGAGGTTCAGGAAGTAGAAGTGCAGATCGAGGATCGCGGCGTCGCCGACCTTGATGACCGCGTTCACCCTCGGGGTCGCGGTGCCCTGGACGAGGCACGGCGGCTCCATGCACGTGGTCACTCCGGTCGCCTTGAGCGAGCGCACGCGCATGTCGTACACCGTGGTCCGGAGCTGCGCGTCGGGGCTCGGCGAGATCGGCAACGTCAGCACCGAGTCGGCAAGCTCGGGCTGGTGCCGGACGAACGGGTTCGTGTAGTAGTCGCCGGCGGCGAGCAGATCCTCGTCGAGACCGTCGGTCCCGGGTACGAACAGCTGGGTCGCGCCGACGTGCTGGTTCGGATCGTCGATCGCGAACAGGACGGAGACCGAGCGCGCGCTCGACGGGACCGGCAGCGGGATCCGCTCGTCCGCGCTGTGCATCGGGATCGACCAGCGAACCGAGCCGCGCGCCTTGAGGCAGCCGCGGTAGGTCCCGACGTTCATCGTCGGCTGGTTCGAGATCAGGCGCGGGATCGTGGTGCACTCGGTGCCGGTGCCACAGTCCCGGTCGCTGGTGCACAGGTCGATGCAGTGCCCGAGGTCGCAGGTGTTGTTGCGGCAGTCGCCGTTGCTCTGACACTCGGCGCCCGCCGGGCTGCCGTTGTTCTCGTCTCCGCAGGTCGCGAGCAGGTGCTGCTCCTCGTCGAGCTGGGTGCCCTCGAGCTGACAGGACAGGCCGGCGACACAGTCGACCTCGCTCGTGCACACATCGCCGGGCTGCCCGCTCGCCGGCTGACACAGCCCGTCCTCGTCGCAGGCGAAGCCGTCACCGCACTCCGGCGCCCGGTCGCACCGTGGCGCGCACACGCTCGCGACGCACTGCAGCTGACCCGTGCAGTCGTCGTGGCTCGCGCAGCGATCGCCGAGCGTGCCGTCACCGCCGGGACAGCCGGCCAGCGCGACGGCGAGAACGTAGATCAGTGAGCCATGCCGCATGACGTGCGAATCCCGCGCGGGTTTTACGGGACTCGGTGCTCCACAGTATATAGTGTCGCACCGCGGGGGGAATCATGCGTTTCGCCACCAGCTTGACTTTGCTTACGGTACTCGGCACTGCCGGTGCCGCCTCGGCCCAGGCCCTCGACGACGAGGGCAAGCCGGTTCCCACCACCGACTCGACCGCATCGCCGACGTCACTCGAGACCACGGCGAACAAGCTCGAGTACGGCGTCGACCTACGAATTCGCCAGGTCTTCATCCCGAAGGGGCTCGTCGAGCTATTCGTCGAGCGGGCAGCCGGCGGCTCCAGCAACACGGGTATCGGTCTCGATCTCGTGCGGCGCCGCGGCAACCTCGAGCTGCAGCTCGGTTTCGAGTTCGAGCACATCGAGCCGACCGAGGGCGTGTGGATCAACAGCGGCGACTCCGTCCCGGCCGACCCCGTCGATTACATCCTCGGACCGGATCAGGCGGGTTCCAGCTTCGGCTGGTTCACCGTCGAGTTCACGTTCCTCAATCACGCGCCGATCAACAAGTATGTCGCCGTGCGCTACGGCGGCGGAGCAGGCCTTGGCTTCTTCACCGGCGAGCTCAAGCGCGTGGACACGATCTGCACGAGTGGCTCGAACGAGAACCCCGAGCCGGGCTGCGTGCCGGTCGGGTACACGCACGACGGCCAGGCCGGCCAGGGCGTGATCGCGCCCGACGATCCGGGCGATCCCGAGCCCAACCCCTACGACATGCCGCCGGTGTTCCCGGTCGTCAATGCGATCATCGGCCTGCAGATCCGGCCGACCCCGAAATCGGTGATCAACATCGAGACCGGCATTCGCACGTTGCCGTTCATCGGCTTCTCGGCCGGCTACTTCTATTAGCGCCGGCGCCGGACATCGCCGACGCGCAGCGTGAGCTTCTCGGCGTCGAAGTACTCGGCGAGCGGGATCGTGAACTTGCGCGACGCGCCGGTCAGATCCTTCCACTGCTGGGCGTCGATCGTGCCGTGCTGGTCGAGGAACGCGACGAGCCGCGTCCGGACGTCATCGATCGCACGCGCGTGCATGATGAGGTCCGGCTTGACCTTGATCGCGAGCTTCGCGGTGACGAGGCGCTCGAGCGCCGTCTTGACCTGCGGCTCGGCGAGGCCGAGCGCGGCCGGCAGCTCCTTGGGGCGCGGCGGCTCGATGCCGCTCTGTTCGAGCTTCGCGAGCACGGCGGCGTCGGCCGGAGACAGCATCGGGGTGCGCGGCGCGGCCGACTTGCGGACGCGATCGGCGGCGGCGGTGACCAGCCCGCGCTGCTCGAGCCCGGCGAGGATCGCGTCGTACGCGCGGGCGGGCAGCGCCGCGGGCAGCTGGGTGCGGAGCAGCTCGCGCGCGAGGCCGTCGGGCTCCGCGTCGGTGACGAGCCGGCCGATCTTCTGCTCGATCTCGGCGACGGCCTGCGCGTGGAGAAAGTGCGCGTGCTCGTCGAGCGCCGGCTGCGAGCCGGATGCCTCGGTCCTCGTGCCCGTTACCAGCAGCTCGCCCGCGGCGACGAGCCGGCCGAGCGGACCGCGCAGCGCGTCGGCGGGCGTGCCGAGCCTGCGCACGAGGTCGGCGATGCCGAGGCCGGCGTACGCCGCCGACTTGATGTCGAGCGCGACGCGCTGGTCGAGGCGCGCGCCGGCGAGTGCGGCGACGGTCTGCGCGTGCTGCGCGCCCTTGCGCGCCTTCGGTGCGAGCACGCGAATGACGCGGCCACCACCGATCGTCGAGCCGCCCGTGGTCGACGCGACGAAGCCGCGCACGATGAAGTGATCGCCGGGCAGCGCGCCGAGCGGCGTCGTCTGCGCGAGGCGCAGCTGCGCGAGCCCGGTCTCGCCCGGCGCGAGCTCCTTGATGTCGACGAGGACCAGCGACGCGAGCACCTGGGTCGTGCCGTGATGGACGAGCACCTTGCTGCGCACCGGCAGTGGCGCCGGCGCGCTGCGCAGGTAACGCAGCTCGACGTCGAGGATGTGCGACGCGGCGACCCGGCCGGGGTGCGCGAGCAGATCGCCGCGCGCGAGGTCGTCGACCGCGACGCCGCCGAGGTTGAGCGCCGCCCGGTGGCCGGCGACCGCACGCTCGACCGCCGCACCGTGAACCTCGATGCCGCGCACGCGCGCCGCGAGGCCGGTCGGGATCACGGTCAGCTCGTCGCCGAGCTTGACCTCGCCGCCGAGCACGGTGCCGGTGACGATCGTGCCGAATCCCTTGACCGTGAACACGCGGTCGACGGGCAGGCGGAACACGCCGGTCTGCGTGCGCGGCGGCAAGGCATCGATCTGCTTCGCCAGCGCGTCGCGGAGCGCGGGGATCCCGTCACCTGACTTCGTCGAGACCGCGACGATCGGCGCGTCCGCGAGGAACGTGCCGGCGACCGCCGCCTGGACGTCGCCGGTCACCATCTGGAGCCACTCGTCGTCGACGAGGTCGCGCTTGGTCAGCACGATCAGCCCGCGCCGCACGCCGAGCAGATCGCTGATGACGAGGTGCTCGCGCGTCTGCGGCATCACGCCCTCGTCGGAGGGGATCACG
>DAIRFU010000043.1:0-5816 GCA_036794935.1 Kofleriaceae bacterium
GTACGTGCCCGGCGTCAGGGTACCGAGGAAGGAGCCGCCCGCGTCGGTCGCGAGCTGGTCGACGATCTTGTCGCCCTGCATGATGATCACGTTCGCGCCCGCGACCGGCTGCTGGGTCAGCTCGTCGACGACGCGGCCGCCGAACGAGCCGGTCTCGCCGCCGCGCAGCTCGAGGATCGTGTCGTAGATCGAGCCGACGTCGCCGCGGCCGACGATGAAGTACGACGTATAGGTGCGCTCCTCCATCGGGCCGAGCGCGTCGGGTGCACGGTACTGATACGCGCCGGTCACGCCGGCGTACGTGAACGGCAGCAGCATCGAGTAGGGCGTGACGTCCTGCCCGGCGTAGCCCGCCTTGTACGCGTTGACGTAGTTATCGGGCGACTTCGGGATCGAGAGGCCGTACGACACGCCATCGCCCTTGGTCGCGACGAAGTCGACGACCATGCCGGGGAACGACGGGAAGCCGCCCGCGATCTTGTAGCTGTCCTCGATCGCGAACCGCACGTTGAACCCGGCGACGCCGGGCGTGAAGATCGTCTGCTCGCCGCCGAACAGCGGCAGCTGGCCCAGCGGCACCGAGAGCTGCAGCGTGTCGATGCCGGGGATCGTGAACATCGTCAGCTCGTCGAGCTCGGTCGGGTCGAAGTACGGGAACGGGTGCGTCGCCATGCCGAGGTTCCGGATCGTGGTCTCGATCGTCACGTAGCGCTTGCCCGGCTCGAGCCTGTACGTCTGCTCGAACTGCAGCATCGGCGGGTACAGAAGGCCGGTGTTGAGCAGGTATGTCATCTGGAACAGATCGCCGCCGGTGCCCGTCACGGTGACCGCGGCCGCGCCGCCATCCGAGCCATCGGCGGTGATCTCGACCTTCGTCGGATCGATCGCGGTGAACAGAAAGCCCGGCAGCAGCTCGGCGAGCTGGTCGTTCCCGGTACCGTCGCCGGTGACGCGCTGGAGATCGGCGTCGACGAGCGAGCCGCCGAACGTCGTGTTGACGCGGCCGTAGGTCTCGACGCAGTCGCCGGCGCTGCCCGGCGGGCACCGTCCGGTGTCGGCGATGATGAACCGCACCTGATCGTTCTCGAGCAGGAAGTCGCCGATGCGGCCGATCGCGTGTGGCCCTCCGATCGTCTGCTCGAGCTTGCCGATGCGCTGCGCGCGCGCGTGCGGAGCGGCGGAGCCGGTGCAGGTCGCGAGGAGCACGAGCAGCGCGAGGAGCGCCGCCGCCCGGATCACAGCGCGACCTCCGCGGCGAGCTGGATGCGGTCGTTCGATAGCGCGCGCGCCGCCTGCTCCTGGACGTGAGTGAGCTGGAGCTGCACGCGCATGCGCAACCGCGGTACGCCGAGCAGCGCGCCGGCCGTGTGCTCCATCACGCGGTCGGTGACGATCAAGCTCGACGGATCGAGGATGCCGAACCGGTAGCCGACCCAGACCGGCCACGCCGCGGGCACCTCGACCAGCGCCTGCGCGTGCGCGCCGTACGCGTTCTGGACCGGGCCGTGCGTCGAGTCGAACGTCGTGCGCTGGACGACCGCCGCCGCGCCGAGTGACACCGGGCCGGCCAGGACGTGCGCGCCGAACGAGCCCTGCAGATCGGTCTCGTCCTGGCGAAACGGCAGCTCGCCGACCGTGCGCGGGTTCCACCGCCCGGCCGCGACGACGTAGCCACCGTCGGCGACCCGGAACAACGCGGCGGCGGACACCGCCGGCTTGTCGTTGTCGTTGTTCGACGCGAATTCGTCGGCGCCGTTCTGCACCGCGAGCTCGAAGCCAAGGCGGTTCGCCTGCGCGGGATCGAGCCGCAGCGCGGCGCCGAGCGAGCGGCCGGGCGGCAGCGGCGGGGTGTACCAGCCTTCGGTCGAGCGCATGCCGCGGCTCTCGATCGGCCGGTCGACGAATTCGCGCGCCGTCTCCGGGACGAGCGTCTCCGGATCGGCCCAGCTCTCGAAGAAGCCACCGCGCACCGCGAGATCACCGCCGAGCCAGACGTCGGCGTACGCGTCGCGCAGACCGACGCGCAGCTTGCCCTGCGGGGTGTTCTGCGCGCGCTCGTCGACCGCACCGTCGAGCGAGATCACGAACCGTACGAGACCCTGGAGGTCGCCGCGCACGCCGACGCGCGCGTTCTGCAGCTCGAAGCCGTCGTCGCGGCCGATGAACTCGACGTTCGGATCGTTCTGCACGGCGATGTACTGCATGCGCAGAAAGCCGAACGGCTCCCAGGCAAACGCCGGAGGGGCGACCTCCTTGTCGACCAGCTCGGGTTCGCTCGGGGCCGGGGCCGCTGCCGGGGCCGGGGCGAGCGCGGGCTCGGCCGCCGCGCCGCCCGCGATGCAGAGGGAGACCATCACGAGACCGGACCTGGCTGCCTGCACTGGCCGCTACGGTAACTCAAAACTATGATCCCCAGATGCAGGCGCCCGGTCCCATCGTGCTCTACGACGGCGTGTGCGGCCTGTGCCAGCGCAGCGTCCGGTTCCTGATCGCCCGCGACCGCGGGCAGCTGTGGTACGCGCCGCTACAGGGCGAGACCGCGGCGGCGCTCCGTGCGATTCATCCCGCGATCCCCGCCACGCTCGAGTCCGTCGTGCTCGTCGACGACGGCCGCGTGTACCTGCGCTCGAAGGCGTTTCTTTACGGCGCGCGCTACCTGACCGCCCCCTGGCGGTGGGCCTATCACCTGCGCTGGCTGCCCGGGTTCGTGCTCGATCTCGGCTACCGGCTGATCGCCCGCGTGCGGTACCGGATCTGGGGCAGGTCCGACGCGTGCCAGCTGCCGACGACGGACGAACGCGCGCACCTGCTGCCCTGACCCGTCGTACGATGCGGCCGTGAAGCACGCGTGGCTCCTGCCGGTGGTCGCGGCCCTGTTCGTCGTGGGCTTCGTCGCGAACGTGATCGACAACGACGTCCAGCTCGGCAACACGCTGTTCCAGGCGATCGCGATCGTGGCGTGCCTCGGTGCCTACGCGTTTTCGCGCCGACAGGATCAGCGACGCGTGGAGCTCGCAAGCTTCCTGACCGACCACGTCGCGGAGATCCGGGCGGGGACGGCGAGCTTCGAGGGCGTCCCGATCACCTATGCCACGCAGCTCGATGTCTACGAGCTCGTGATGTCCTTCCTCATCATCACGGTGCGCTACCCGTCGCGACCCGCGCTCGTCGGCGCGCCCGGAACGGCTTCGCTGCGCGTCTTCACGATGGCGGCGACGCTCGTGCTCGGCTGGTGGGGTCTACCGTGGGGACCGCTGTGGACCGTTCGGTCCATGTACCGCAACACGCGCGGGACCAAACGCGTCTCGGTCGGCGAGCTCATCGAAGGCACGGCCAGCGCCGTGCTCGCGCCGGCGCGCGCACGCTGAACGCGCGCTACCTGGTCGGCGTCCCCAGCAGCGGCGGGCCGACGATCACGCGCATCGGCGCCTCGGCGCGCTGGATGCGCTGCCAGGTGGTCGCCCACACCGACCAGTAGAGCGGCACGCGGCCAAAGCGCGCGTGGCGGCGCTCGAGATCGTAGAGCGGTCCGTCGTAGCTTCCCCGGCCCCGGACGCGCGGCACGAGCCGCTTGGCGTGGAGGTCGTAGACGAGCTCGACCTGAAAGCCGGGCTCGGGCCACACGATCAGGCCCTCGTCGGCGATGTCGTAGGCGGGCACCGGGCCCTCGCCGTCGCGCAGCGCGTGCTCGAGCTGCTCGCGGACGAGGCCGACGCCGGAGAGCTTGTAGAAGCCGGCGAGCGCGATCTCGAAGATCTGCTGCTGATCGGCGTCGAGCGCGTGGGTCCAGCCCGGCTCGGGCATGCTGCCGACGATCCAGCCGGACTGCAGCTCGAAGCGCAGCACGGCCTGTCTCGCCGACAGGCTCGGGCACGCGAGCGCGATCTGCACGCGGTTGGAGCCGATCGTGATGCCGGCGAGCGCGACGTCGCGCGCGCGAAACGAGGCGGCCTCGACGAGCATGGAGACCAGCTCGCGGCCGGCGAACCGCTCGATCGCGACCTCGACGTGATGAAGGCCCTCGTGCTGCTTCGCGATGCCGCGCAGGTCGTCGCGCCACGCCGCGCGGCGCAGCCGGGTGAACAGCTTCGGGATCGTGCCCGAGTGAAAGCCGGGCTTGAGCAGGCCGACCATCGTCTCGCCGTGGTGACCGATCACGAGCGGCCCGAGCGTCTTGCCGCGCGTGGCCCGGTACAGCTTCCAGTTCTCCTTGAGCTCCCAGACCAGGAACCCGGCGAACCCGGGCAGCACGATCACGGTGAACGCCGCGAACGAGCTGCCGAACGCGGGGCCGAGCAGCTGCGAGGCCGGGCCGGCGACGCCGCTCAGGATCGCCGGCGTGAACGGGATCATGATCTTCGCCGCGACGGTGACGACCGGGAAGTGCTTGATCGGGTTCGTCGTCGGCTCGATGAACAGATCGACGTAGAGGCGCAACACGTACGCGACGATGAACCAGATCGCCGACAGCACGCCCTTGATCAGGAGCTTGACCATCGACTGCCCGCTGCGAAACCGCAGCAGCTCGTCGACGCGATACATCCCGCGGTCGACGAGGTCGACGAGCTGGCCGAAGATCTCGAGGATGTAGCGGACGAGGCCGGGCAGAAAGCGCGTCGTGAGCTGCTGGCTCGACAGGATCAGCCAGTCGATCGCGCGCTCCTCGATCAGCCGGCCGATCCGCGAGTTGGACACGAGCCCGGCGACGACGAACGTCGCGGCCGTGATCGGCCAGCGCCAGCGCCCCAGATCGGCGAGCGCGAACGCCACGATCACGGTCGGGATCGTCGGCCGTACGAGCCAGCGATCGAACCGGCTGTCGATGATCCGGCGCACGAGCGGCAGCCGCCACAGCGCGCGCGGCACGTCGAACAGGATCAGCCGGACCAGCCGCCACAGCGCGTGCATCGCGAGCCCGACGGCACGCCGGAACGGCGGCACGTGGAGCAGCAGGAACAGGAACGCGGCGCCGCCATAGAGGGTGTTCGCGGTCGCGATCTGCGGCTCGTGCCCGGTGATCGCGTGCGTCACCGGGCCGACCATGTGCTGGAGACCCTCGACGACCGCGAACGCGCCGAGCAGCGGTAACAGCGCGAAGCGTGTGAGCGCCCGGCCCAGCTTGGTGCCGAACAGGATCGAGGACAGCTTCTGGAGCAGGCGCAGGTACGCCTCACCGCTGCGATAGACACCGTCGAGCGACGACTGGAGCACGCGATCGGTCCGCAGCAGCTGATCGCCCGAGCGCAGGCCATCGAGCGACAGGTCCGGCAGCTTGAGATCGTTCTTCGAGATCGCGTCGCGCAGATCACCGATCGTGAAGCGGCCGACATCGACCGCGCGATCGAGGAGCTCGTCGACGAGCTTCTTCTGGGCGACGCGCTCGGGCAGGCTGCGCGGCTCGAGCCCGACCGCGTCGAGCGCCTCCTCGATGCTCGGGCGCAGCGACGTGCGCACGTTCGAATCGGCGCGCGCGGTGATCGCGTGCAGCGCGTCGGCGAGGCGCAGCCGATCCGCCGGATCGGCGAGCTCGCACGCGGGGACCTTCGCGCTCGCCTTGTGCAGCCGCCTGGCCATGCGGACCTCGCGGGTGGCGGGCAGCGGCCGCACCACCTTGCGGCGGCCGAGCGAGAGCGCCCAGCTCACGAAGTCGACGACCTTGACCTCGCGCTCGGCGTGCATGCACGCGGCCTGCAGATCGGCGAGCAGCCGGGTGCCGACGTTGAACCGCAGCGACTCCTGGGTGCCCGCGAACGTCGCGACGGGCAACAGCGCGTCGACCCAGCCGGCCTTCGCCGCGGTCGGTGGCAGCCCGAGCA
>DAIRFU010000043.1:5826-18484 GCA_036794935.1 Kofleriaceae bacterium
GCCCAGCCGATCGACGAGCAGCTCGAGGTTCGTCCGCGCACCGGCTCGATCGTCGGCGCGCGCACACAGGATCGCCGCGCGCGCCAGGTTGCCGCGCGCCCGCGCCTTGTTCGCGGCCTTGCGCGCCGAGCTGGCGATTCGATCGCTGCGATGCGCCGTGGACAGCGAGACCGGCGCCGAGCGCTCGGGCACCGCCTCGTGGACGGCCTCGTCGGGAGCCTGCGGCGGCCGCGACGCCGCGAGCAGTGCGCCGGCGTCGATGTCGCGCGCGATCGCGGCATCGATGCGGCTCCGGTCGGCCATCGCCGGGAACGTGTACTCGATGGCGTGCGGTGCGAAGTGTCGCAGCTCCAGGTAGAGCGCGGCGAGCTCAACGTACGCGGCGCGCTCGTCGCCGGGTGGTACGAGCAGGTGCTCCTGGTGCAGCACCGAGCGCGCCTCGTCGAACTCGGTCTGCCCGATCTCCTCGATCCGCTCGCGACTCGCCTCGATCGTCAGCTCGCCGCGCGCGACCAGCTCCTCGAACGCGAGGTGGACGCGCGCGTGGAACACGAGGCGCCACACGCGGCGCCACGCGTCCGCGGCTCCGGGCCCGAGCTCCGTGCGATCGGCCGCGACGACGATCACGCGCTCGGGGAGCCCGTCGAGCGGGAGCCGGGTCAGCGGGCGGAGCCGCTCGAGGTCCGGCTTGCCGGCGACGAAGCAGTGATCGTGCGGCACGCGCAGCCCGGCGATCTCGTGGTGCCCGAGCGCCGCCTTGATGATCCGGCGGAGGGTCGCCGCGTCGACGAGCAGCACACCGAGCTTTGCGAGCTCCGCGCCCGGGCTCGCGAGGGGAACCGCCACCGCGTCCTACAGCCGGTAGTGCACTTGCACCATCGAGTACGCGCCGGTCGGTCCGCCCGAACCAAGCGCCATCAGCTCGAGTCGGTTGACGAGGATCGCCTCGAGGTGCGAGGTCGCGAACCAGTGGATGTTGACGTCGAACGCATCCCGATCGAGCTCGGAGATCCGGACGTTCTCGTCGTAGTGCCCCCAGGCGAGGTCGACCATCACGCCTGCCGGCGCGAAGTACGTGGCCATCAGGTAGCTCGCGAGCTGCGTGTACCCGTAGTCGTCCACGTGCGGGTTGATGACCTGCAGCTCGCCCTGAACGATCACGTCGGGACCGGGGAGGTAGCGCTTCGCCGTGATCGCGCCGCGCAGCTTGTCGTCGAAGTCGGTGTGCTCGTACATGCCGCCGGCACCGACGCTCGTCTTGTCGTCGAGCCGGTACTCGCCGTAGACGGCGCCGCCGCTCGACAGCCGGACCTGGTCGATCAGCGGATCCTTGACGAAGCCGGTCACGTGCGCCTCGTAGCGCTCCTTGACGTACGACGCCGATGCACCGTACGTCTCCGACAGCATCGGCGTACCGCCGAACCGGCGCGTGTACACCGGGTGCTCGACGAGGCGCAGCCCGAACACCGGCATGAACCGGCCGGCGCGCACGAACAGGCCCTCGGGCGAGCCCTCCTCCTGCTGCCACATCACGTAGTGCTCGCGCGACCACACGTACGTCGCCGCCTCGTTGCCCTCCTCGGCAGGCCGCAGACCGACGGTCGCGTACAGCGTGAACTTGCTCTTGTGCGCGGCGGCGTAGATGTCGCCCTGCATCGGGAACGCCCAGAAGTAGCGCTGCGGTGCCTGATCGTAGCCGCCCATCGCGCGGATGTCGCCGCCGAGCGAGAGCCACTCCGGCGTCTCGAGCGCGCCATGCAAAAACTCCGGAGCGCCGCCGAGCTTCGAGATCGATTCGGCGGTCATCAGGCCGTTCTCGGAGAGCAGGCCGCCGCCCGCGGGCGAGATGTGACAGCCGCTGCAGGTCTGATCGTTGCTGAGCTGGAACTGCGGGTAGGCGTGCGCGCGGCCGGCCGCGGCGGCGAGCACGACGAGGCTGACGAGGAGCGCCCTCATCGGCAGGTCCCCTGGATGCAGTCGCCGGCGCAGAGCTGGACGCGCGCGCCGAAGGACCAGTCGGCGGTGCACTGGACGACCTCCTTGTCGTGGCAGGCCATGCCGCCGTTCGCCTCGGGATTGCACTGCGCGCCGGGAGCTTCGGCCGCGATCCACTCCTTGAGCAGGAGGACGTCCTTGTTCGGCATCGGTGCGTCGAGCGGCATCCGGCCGGTGCCGAGGCCGTACGGATCGGTCTCGGTGATCCAGACGATCAATGAAGCGTTATCCGGATCGTCCGGATCGTACTGGGTCGAGTCGAACAGGATGAGCCCGTGATCGACGAGGCTGTGCCGCACGCCATCCGGCGTGTCGAACAGGTTCTCCGCCGCCTGGACGAACGTGGAGTGGCACTGGGTGGTGCCACAGGTCGGTGCGAAGATTGCCTGGGTCAGGTACGTGAGCTCGAGCGGTCGATCGTCTTGGCTCACTCCGCACGCCGCGGTGAGCAGCAGCGGCCAAACGTATGGCCAACCGGGTCGCTTCATGCGCGGACGATACATGACCCGCGCGACGTCGGGCGACTTCGCAGGCGCCACACTGCGTTCCGCGGCCGGGTGTTACTTCGTCGATCGCGCGCGGGCCCGGCGCATCAGCGAGCCAGCGCCGCTGCTGGACCGCAGCGGTCGGTGCATCACGCGCGCGGCGGCGGTCGGGCGGCGCACGCGGCGCGACACCGGCGGCGGCTCGACGCGATACGCGACCGCGGCCCGGTGCTCGGCGCGCAACACGAGGCGCATGCCCGTGAGCTCCCCCATCGCGCACACCTTGTTCGTCACCATCCCGCACGCGAGCGCGATGCGGCGCACCATCTCCTCGGTCACGTCGCAGCCGCGACGCGCCTTGGGGAACACGACCCACAGCCCGCCGGCCGGGTGCATGCGGAACGGGATGTCCACGACCCGGCGCTCGAGGTCGGTCACGCGATCGACGAACAGCACCACGATGTCGACCGGAGGCAGCCTCAGATCATGCGCGATGCGCACGTCGGCCGCGCTCAGGCGACGCACGAAGCTGCCCGGGGCATTGAGCAGACACACCTTGTGCCCGGCCTTGATTCCCAGCTTCTTCGGTAGTGGCGTCCCCGTGGTGCCAGCCATGTCGGACCGATAATGCAGCCGGGGCTGGCGAGGTCAAACAGGATGGCAAAATCTTCTCTCAAGGCACGGTGATTGTTCAATATTCATGAAATCGAGGCACTCCCGCGCTTTGGTACGCGCGATGACGAAACGACCTGTGGATAGCGAGGGTTTCTGGTCGATTATGAAATCGCCTACTCCCGGCCGGCCGATTCCTTGACTTTGTCGTGCGGGTTGGTCAGCAAGGTGTGCCCACGTGCGCACCGGCCTGCTCCTCATCAATCTCGGCACCCCCGATGCTCCGACCACGCCCGCCGTGCGGCGGTACCTGCGTGAGTTCCTCTCGGACCCGCGCGTCATCGACATCCACCCGGTCGGCCGCGCGCTGCTGCTGAACCTGTTCATCCTGCCGTCGCGCCCCGCGAAGAGCGCGCGCGCGTATCGCCTGGTCTGGGACGAGACGCGCGGCTCGCCCCTGCTCGCGTTCAGCAAGGAGCTCGCCGCCGGCGTCGCCGACAAGCTCGGCGACGACTGGCGCGTCGCGCTCGCGATGCGCTACGGCAGCCCGTCGATCGCGAGCGCGCTCGACACACTCCGCGCCGCCGGCGTCGATCGGATCGTGGTGCTGCCGCTCTATCCGCAGTACGCCGCGTCCTCGACCTCGACGAGCGTCGCGCGGGTGATGGAGCTGGTCGGCGCGCGCTGGGACACGGTGCCGCTCGACATCGTGCCGTCGTTCTACGCGGACCCCGGCTTCCTCGGTGCGTTCGCGAAGGTCGCGGCGCCGGTACTCGCCGAGGCGCGGCCCGACCACGTGCTGTTCTCGTTCCACGGCCTGCCCGAGCGGCAGATCAAGAAGAGCGATCCGAGCGGCTCTCACTGCCTGCGCGACGGCTGCTGCGACCGCATCACCGTCACCAACCAGGGCTGCTACCGCGCCCAGTGCTACGCGACCGCGCGCGAGCTCGCGACGCGCCTGGCGGTCACTGCCTACACCGTCTGCTTCCAGTCGCGGCTCGGCCGCACCCCGTGGATCCGGCCGCACACCGACGTGCTGCTGGACGAGCTGCCCCGGCGCGGCGTGAAGCGGCTCGCCGTGATGTGCCCGGCGTTCGTGGCCGATTGCCTCGAGACGCTCGAGGAGATCGGGATTCGCGCGCGCGCGCAGTTCAAGGCGGCGGGTGGCGAGGAGCTCACGCTCGTGCCCTCGCTCAACGCGACACCGGCCTGGATCGACGCGGTGTGCGCGATGGCCGAGCGCCACGCCGCGCGCAGACAGCTCCCGGTCGCGACCTGATCAGCGGATCTGATCGAGGCACGCGCGCACGTAGCGGGCGGCGAGCCGCGTCGTCGCGTCGGTCGCCTCCGCGGTCGGCCCGAGCGGCGGCGCGACCTCGACGCAGTCGGCGGCGACAAGGCCGATGTCCTTGCCGAGCCGCGCGATCAGCGCGACCACCCAGTCGGGCTCGAGCCCGTCCGGCTCGGGGGTGCCGGTCGCCTCGGCGTGGCGGGCGTCGGTGCCATCGATGTCGTTCGAGAAGTAAACGCCGGTCACGCCGCGCGCGCGCAGGTGCGCGACGACCGCATCGAGCGCGGCATCCGGATCGCGCAGGATGTCCTCGGCCCACAGCTGCCGCACGCCGAGCGTGCTCTCCCAGTGCTCGCGGCCAAAGCGCGACGCGCGGACACCGACCTGGACGAGCCGGCCGTCGCGGCCGAGCAGCTCGTTGGCGTGATAGCTCCAGGTCGCGTAGCAGTACTTGATGCCGAGCCGCTCGGCGAGCAGATCGGTGTGCGCGTCGGGCTGGACGATGCCCCAGCGGTCGCGGCGGTGGCGGGCGAGCGTCTCGGCGACAGGCCACGCGACGGAGTGGTCGCCGCCGAGCACGATCGGCACGATCCGCGGGTTGATCGTCAGCACGCAGTCGAGCACGCGCGCCTCGATCGACAGGGGCGAGACCGGCAGCGTGGCGGCCAGGCCGGGAGCGACATCCTTATAGAGCGCGGCGCGGCTGGCCGCGACCTGCGCGGGCGCGAGCATGTCGTCGTGGAGTAGCTGGGGGACCACCGCGACGTCCCCGATGTCGACGATCCCGTGGCGGTCATACCAGCCGCGGAGATCGGCATCGCCGGCGATCAGCGCGCTGCGGATCGCCTGGGGGCCGAGGTTGGCGCCGCGGCGGTAGCCGGCCCCCACATCCGAGGGGACGCCCAGGATGATCGCGCGTGCGGACGCGATCCGATCGAGGGAGGCGACAAACCGGCCATGGACCGCCGTCTCGTCGGCGACACCGTAGATATGGCGCTGGACCTCGAGCTGCGCGGCCCGTCCGGTCGACACGACATAGAGCCCGCCCGCGGCGGGTCGGAGCATGGCCTCGAGCTGGGCGCGAGGGTCGAGCATCGAGCAGACCCTACCCCAAGCTCAGGCGGCCCGATCGGAAGATCCCGCAACTAAGTTGCCGCAACGGCTGGAAATCAGGTTCCATCGCGGATAAGAACGGAACGTCAAATCTAACCTTTGACCGGAGACTCCATGAATCGCCTCTTTCGGCCCACTATCGTAGCCGCACTAGCAATCGCGGCTTCAGCGTCGGTCGCTGGTGCCAACGTGGAAATCGGCGGGACCGCCGGCATTCACGTCTTCAGCACGGACAACGAGCTCGGCGTACCCGACGTCGATGACGCGCCCTCGGAGCGCAACTCGGCGCTGTTTGGACTTCGCCTCGGCTTCACGTTCACCGACATGCTGGGCGTCGAGGCGGAGGTCGGCGTGATCCCGAGCGAGTCACGTTCGCTCGTGTTCGACGTCTGGAACGTCACCTATCGCGCCCACCTGATCGCGCAGTTCCGCGCAGCGAACCCGGCGACCAAGCTGGTCCCGTTCGTCCTGTTCGGCGGCGGCGCCACGGCGGTCGTCGACTCGAAGAACGAGGACGTGATCGGCAAGGACACGGACGCGGCGCTCTACGTCGGCGTCGGCGCGAAGTACCGCGTCGATAACGGCTGGGGCCTGCGCGCGGACGCACGCCTGCTGTTCCCCCCGAGCTCATCGGGCGATGGCCCGACGCTCGACTTCGAGGCACTGCTCTCGATCTACAAGGAGTTCGGCCGCAAGGAGGCCGAGAAGGTCGCCGAGCCCGCCGCTCCCGGCGACACCGATGGCGACGGCCTGGCCGACGACGTCGACAAGTGCCCGAACGAGGCCGAGGACAAGGACGGCTTCCAGGACGAGGACGGCTGCCCCGATCTCGATAACGACGGCGACGGCGTGCCGGACACGGCCGACAAGTGTGCCGCGGAGCCCGAGGACAAGGACGGCTTCCAGGACGATGACGGCTGCCCCGAGGCCGACAACGACAGCGACGGCATCCCGGATGCGGCCGACAAGTGCCCGAACGAGCCCGAGGACAAGGACGGGTTCCAGGATGACGACGGCTGCCCGGATCCGGATAACGACGCCGACGGCGTGGTCGACGGCTCCGACAAGTGCCCCGATCAGCCCGAGACCAAGAACGGCTATCAGGACGACGACGGCTGCCCCGACGAGATCCCGCAGAAGGTGAAGCAGTTCACCGGCGTCATCAAGGGCATCAACTTCAAGACCGGCAGCGTCGATCTGCTGCCGAGCTCGAAGCGCACGCTCGACAAGGCCGTCAAGGTCCTCCAGGAGTTCACGGACCTCAAGCTCGAGATCCAGGGCCACACCGACGACGTGCCGCTCAAGCCCCGCAAGGGTTCGGAGTACCAGGACAACAAGGCGCTCTCGCAAGGTCGCGCCGAGTCGGTCAAGGCGTACTTCGTCTCGAAGGGCATCGACGAGGGCCGCCTGAGCGCGGTCGGCTTCGGTGACGAGCAGCCGGTCGTCGCGCCCGATGGACTCAAGGGTGGCAAGCTCCGTGCGGCGCGTGCGAAGAACCGCCGCGTCGAGTTCAAGCTGGTCAGCAACCTGGTCCCCGGTGGCGGTGCCGAGCAGGCTCCCGAGCCGGCTCCGGCCCCCGAGGGTGAGGGCACCACGCCCCCCGCTCCGTGAACCGCTGACATAGAGTCGAAAGACGAGGCCCACCGGGCCTCGTTTTTTTTTCGGCGCCCAGGTACGACAGCAGGCATGCCGCTCGCGGAGGACTTGCTCGACAAGCTGGTGTGCCCGAAGTCCAAGCAACCGCTCGTGTACTTCGAGGCTGACGGGTTCTTGCTGTGCCCGGCGTCGGCCCTGCGCTACCGGATCGACGACGGCGTGCCGGTCCTGCTCGTGGACGAGGCCACCCCGGTTTCCCCGCCCGAGCTCGAGCAGTTGCTCGCCAAGGCGAAGGAGCTAGGTCTTCCAGGCGCTTAGCACGAAGCGCGGGCTTGACCTTTACCGTCAATGACGGTAGATCGCCGATTCCTTCGCCGGAGCTCGCCGTGTTGAAGTCGCTATCGATCTTCACTGGTAACGCCAATCGCGCACTCGCAGACGAGATCTGCAAGTTCGTGGAGATTCCGCTCGGCCGCGCGGACGTCACGCATTTCTCCGACGGCGAGATCTACGTCGAGATCGGCGAGAACGTTCGCGGCGTGAACTGCTTCGTGGTTCAGCCGACGTGCTCGCCGCCGAACCAGGCGCTCATGGAGCTGCTGATCATGATCGACGCGCTCAAGCGCGCGTCGGCCGGCTCGATCGTGGCGATCGTGCCGTACTTCGGCTACGCACGGCAGGATCGCAAGGCGAAGCCGCGCACTCCGATCACCGCGAAGCTCGTCGCCAACCTGATCACCGCCGCGGGTGCGGACCGCGCGCTCGCGATGGATCTCCACGCCGGCCAGATCCAGGGCTTCTTCGACATCCCGTTCGATCACCTGTTCGCGATGCCGGTCCTGATCGAAGAGCTGCGCGTGCTCGGCTTCGGCGGCGACCAGACGGTCGTCGTGTCGCCCGATGCCGGCGGCGTCGAGCGCGCGCGCGCGTTCTCCAAGCGCCTCGGCACGAGCCTCGCCATCATCGACAAGCGCCGCCCGGCGCCGAACGTCAGCGAGGTGATGAACATCGTCGGTGACGTCAAGGGCAAGAAGGCCGTGATCGTCGACGACATCATCGACACCGCGGGCACGCTCACGCACGCGGCCAGCGCGATCATCAAGGCGGGCGCGGCGAGCGTCAGCGCGGGCTCCACGCATCCGGTGTCCTCGGGCACGGCCGTGCAACGCATCGCCGATTCGCCGCTCGAGCACGTCATCGTCACCAACACGATCCCGCTCAGCGAAGCGGGTCAGCAGTGTCAGAAGGTGCGCGTCAAGAGTGTCGGGCGTCTGCTCGGCGAGGCGATCAAGCGCATCCACCACGGAGACTCGATCTCCAGCCTGTTCGTCTGATCGTCTGAAGTTGAAGGGAACCTGTCATGCCGGAAGCTCAAGTCGGAAAGCTCACTGTCACGTATCGTCAGCACGCTGGTAAGGGTGCGGCCATCAAGCTGCGCCAGCAGGGCAAGGTTCCCGGAGTCTGCTACGGCGCGTCGCCGGAAGGCCGCATCGAGCCGCTGTCGATCGTCGTCGACGTCAAGGCGCTCCGCGCGGCGCTCGATCCGGTCCGCAAGCAGAACACGGTCATCGATCTGACGATCGACGGCGTCGAGGGTGGCGCGCAGCGCAAGCTGCACGCGCTCGTCAAGGAGTACCAGCTCCACCCGCTGCGCCGCGAGATCACCCACGTCGACCTGCTCGCGATCGATCCGGACAAGGAAGTTCGCGCCGAGGTCCCGCTCGAGCTCACCGGCAAGCCGGCCGGCGCGATCAACGGCGGTCAGATCCGCACGATCCTCCGCTCGATCGAGGTCCGCGCGAAGCCGAACGACATCCCGGTCAAGCTCGTCGTCGACGTGTCGCCGCTCGAGATCGGCGACGTCATCCACGTCTCGGCGATCGAGCTGCCCGCCGGTGTCAACACGGTGACCGGTCGCGACCTCGCGGTCGTCACCTGCGCGGCGCCCGAGGAGGAGAAGGTCGAGGCGGGTGCGGCGGCGACGCCCGAGGCGGCGGCAGCGGCGGCAACTCCGGCTGCGGCTGCGGCCCCGGCGGCAAAGGACGCGAAGACCGCGGCCGCTGCCCCGGCGAAGAAGAAGTAGCGAGCGAGCGCCATGTGGCTGGTGGTCGGGCTCGGCAATCCGGGCCCGAAATACGAGCGCAACCGCCACAACATCGGCTTTCGCGTCGTCGACGAGCTGGCGCGCAAGCACGGCCTGCCCGCGTGGAAGACCGCCAAGGGCGGCGAGACCACGACCGGCATCGTGACCACCGAGCGCGGCCGCGAGAAGGCGCTCCTGCTCAAGCCGATGGAGTTCATGAACCTGTCGGGGTTCGCGGTGCAGCGCACGGCGGCGTTTCACCACGTCGAGCCCGATCACGTCCTGGTCGTCCACGACGAGATCGATCTCGACTTCGGCATCGTGCGCCTCAAGAACGGCGGCGGTCACGGCGGCCACAACGGGCTGCGCTCCATCATGGAGCAGCTCGGTGGCGGTAGCTTCGCCCGCCTGCGCATGGGAGTCGGCCGCGACCCCAACAAGCCACCGGGGAGCAAGGATGCCGCCTCCTGGGTGCTCGCCGACTTTGCCGCGGTTCAGGAGCCGGTCCTCGCGTCCGTGATCTCCGCAGGTTGCGAGTGCGTCGAGACCACGCTCGCCCTCGGCGTCGTCGCCGCGATGAACAAGCACAACGCTCGACCCAACCTCGCGACTTCGTGATATAGACCCCGCCTCTCTCGCTCTTCCCCTGCCACGGAAGGGCTTCACACCCACGAGGAGTCACATGGCACGACTGCAATCGCTACGAGACACGCCGAACACGGCGCGCGAATACGAGACGATCTACATCCTCCGCCCGAACACGCCGAACGAGGGCGTCGCCGAGGTCAATGCTCGCATCAAGAACGTGATCGAGAGCATGGGCGGCAAGGTGATGAAGGTCGACAACTGGGGCAAGCGCCGCCTCGCCTACGAGGTCGCCAAGGAGCGCAAGGGGATCTACCTCTACTGGCAGTACCTCGCGCAGCCCGGCATCGTCGAGGAGTGCGAGCGCAACCTGCGCATGCTCGACAACGTGATCCGCTACCTGACGACGAAGGTCGACGAGAACATCGACGTCACCGCCCGGCCGTCCGAGATCGACGACGCGTCGTACGAGAAGGCAGCGCAGACCGCGGCCGACGAGGAGGACCTGTTCCTCTCGCGCGGTAGCGACGAGGCCGCGAGCGACGAAGGCGACGAGTTCGGCGGCGACCGGGACTTCACCGAGGAGCCGAGCTCGGCGCCGGCTGCGACCGAGGACAAGGAGTAAGCGATGACCACTCGCATGGATACTGGTGATGAGGGTCTCGATCGTGACGGTGATGACCGTCGCAGTGGCAAGGCAGGCCGTGGCTCCACGCGCCGCAAGCTGCTGTCCGACGAGATCTTCTCGAAGATCGATTACAAGAACCCACAGGTGCTCCGGTCGTTCGTGACGGACCGCGGCAAGATGATCCCGCGTCGCATCAGCGGCGCGTCGGCTCGCCAGCAGCGCGTGATCTCCAAGGCGATCCGCCGCGCGCGCATGCTCGCGCTGCTGCCCTTCTCGGTGACGGGAGACTAGCCATGATGCAGATCATCCTCACGCAGGACGTCGAGAACCTCGGCAGGGCCGGCGAGCTCGTCTCCGTCCGTCCCGGCTACGGCCGCAACTACCTCGTGCCGCGCGGCTTCGCCGTGACGGCGACGGTGCACAACAAGAACCGCCTCGAGCACGAGAAGGCCGTGATCGCGCGCCGCGTCGCCAAGGAGCGCGCGACGGCGGACGATCTGGCCTCTCGCATCAACGGCATGACGCTGCAGTTCGAGCGCATGGTCGGCGAGGACGAGAAGCTGTTCGGCTCGGTGACGACCCGCGACATCGCGGAGCAGCTCAAGAAGGCGAACGTCGATATCGACCACCGCTGGGTCGAGCTCGACGAGCCCGTCAAGGCCCTCGGCAAGTACGAGGTGCCGGTCCGGCTCGCCGCTGGCGTCATCGCGCAGCTGAAGTTCTGGGTCGTCGGTAAAGACAAGTAGTCCGCGCAGCGCCCGGCGTCGGGAGTGGCGTTCGAAGAACGAACGCCACTAGAGACAACGGAGTCAGATGGACGGTATACGCTCGTCCCGATGGCCCGCGATCGTCGCGTCCTCCCCCACAACCTCGACGCCGAGGCGTCGATCCTGGGCGGGATCCTCCTGCGTAACGAGGTGCTGCTGCAGCTCGAGACGCTGGAGATCGACGACTTCTATCACCACCCGCACAAGGTGGTGTTCGAGGCGATCCGCAACCTCGAGGCCGCCGCGAAGCCGATCGACGTCGTCACCGCCGAGAACGAGATCGCCAAGCAGGGCAAGCTCGAGGCGATCGGCGGCATCGCGTTCCTCGGCGAGCTCGCGCTGCGCGTCCCCACGCTCGACAACATCGTCGCGTACACGGACATCGTCAAGGACCACAGCCAGGCCCGCAAGCTGATCCTCGCGTCGAGCGAGATCAGCGAGAAGGGCTACGAGGAAGGCCTCGAGATCAAGGACTACCTCGACGACGCCGAGGCGAAGATCTTCGAGGTCACCCAGCGCAAGGACAAGAGCGGCCCCGAGCCGCTCAAGGGCCTCGTCAAGAGGGTGTTCAGCTCGCTCGACGAGCGCTTCAAGTCTGCGGACGGCATCACCGGCGTGCCGACGGGCTTCGCCGACCTCGATGCGCGCACGGCCGGCCTCCAGCCGACCGAGCTGATCGTGCTCGCGGCGCGGCCCGCGATGGGCAAGACCTCGTTCGCGTTGTCGATCGCGCAGAACGCGGCGACGAGCGGCGGCTGGCCCTGCCTGGTGTTCTCGCTCGAGATGTCGTCCACGCAGCTCGCCGAGCGCATGCTGTGCAGCGAGGCGCGCGTCGACTCGTCCGCACTGCGCCGCGGCCAGCTCCAGCGGCAGGACATGACGAACCTGACGTACGCGGCCGCGACGCTGTCGAAGGCGCCGATCCTGATCGACGACACGCCGGCGCTGTCGCTGCGCGAGGTCCGCGCGCGCGCCCGCCGTTTCCGCTCCAACAAGGAGCTGTTCGGCGACAAGAAGTTCGGCCTCATCCTCGTCGACTATCTCCAGCTCATGCGCGGCTCGCCGCAGGCGGCGAAGGCATCGCGCGAGCAGGAGATCAGCGAGATCTCGCGCGGCCTCAAGTCGCTCGCGAAGGAGCTCGATTGCCCGGTGCTCGCGCTCTCGCAGCTCAACCGCTCGCTGGAGCAGAGGACCGATAAGCGCCCGCAGCTGTCGGACCTTCGCGAGTCGGGCGCCATCGAGCAGGACTCGGACGTCATCCTCTTCATCTATCGCGACGTGGTCTACAACAAGGAGTGCGAGAACCCGCACGTCGCCGAGGTGATCATCGGCAAGAACCGCCACGGCGCGACCGGCACGGTCGAGACTCACTTCGAGGGCCGCTTCACCCGGTTCGAGAACCTCGCGCACCGCAGCGACAGCCCGGCCGGCCACTGATCACGGCGCCGCCGCTTCGGCGGCCGTTCGGTGCGTCACCTGGATGAACGTGGCCTCGTACTCCGG